>NZ_DASQNA010000037.1 GCF_035645195.1 Paenibacillus sp.
TCTTAGGGACCGTTCACGCCGGCCTCCAAGTGCTCGGTCCTTATTTCTTCATTACGCATGCCCTTTATCGCAGAGAACGCGTTATTCTTATCGGGGGTTCCATGGACAATCGCACCGGGAAAGCTTCAGCCGTCAAGTTCAAGCCCGTTCCAACGCAATTGTTGGATGGGAAACGATTGACGAGAGACGGGAAAATACACTTCGCCCAAAACGTGTTTCCGGATTCGCGCGAATTCGTCCCGCTCTCCTCTTTCGGCATGGCCAAAAGCCAACTTCGATTTATTGCCGAAGACGCGAAACACTGGCTCTACTCCGTCTTTGGCAGCATCGGCAACACCTATTTGCAACTTTATCTCGACGAATACGCGTTTCGTTGGAATTGCATATCCCAAGGCATCCCCTTGAAGGCTGCATGGGAACAAATGATGTTCGGTCGCGCCGTTTACGAGCGGACGATGTCGGCATCGTACTGCCCATCTGCCTCTATAGCCGGGTAAGTCATACGTGGCTGTGGGCAACCGTCCCCAAAAGATTGCCCAGGCAATAGTTCGGATTATCGTTCGAGTTATCGACTTGGAAAACACCTGCTGTATTCTAACGAAAACACTGGAGACAAAGCGATACTTCTACACTAACCATTGCAGGGTACAAAGTTTCCCATTTTAATGATAGTTTGTTTATAATCCCCATTGGTAAACCTTGCAAATACCCTGGAACATAAACTCCCAACAAAAGGAATCGCTTGGGATACGCAATTGCTGCGAGCTCTTTGTCTTGCGCTTGTTGCTGAGCAAAGGGAATTGAAACGGAATGCGACACACTCATAGGTGCAGCGCAAGCTTGTTTATCGGGATATCGTTGTAGCAAAGCCATGCAAATTGTCGCTGCGCTGAGCAAAGGGAATTGCAACGGAATGCGACAAAAGCGGCGTTGGTGGATCACCTTCTTTTAAGACAGGGAGTCCACTCGGATATTGTTGTGGGAAGTAGTTTGGTGTAAGTCATACCTGAGCAAAGGGAATTGATACGGAATGCCACATGCACATAGGTGCAGACAAGCTTGTTCATCGGGATTTCGTTGTAGCAAAGCCATGCAAATCGTCGCTGCGCTGAGCAAAAGGAATTGTAACGGAATGCGGTGTAAGCGTACCTGAGCAAGGGGAATTGAAACGGAATGCGACAAAAGAGGCACTGGTGTCTCACCGCTCACGAACCGTTGCTGAGTAAAGGAAATCGAAACGGAATGCGACAAAAGGGGCAATAGCCAACCGCTTCTCTCAAGGTGCGGGAAAGCGAAAGTGCAAGATGAAACCCGAGAAGAAGCTTGCCCCGGAACATTCCGAACAAAACAAAAAACCTTCCCTGTAAAGGAAGGCCGCTTGTTCATTATGCTTTGCTGTCCAGCCAAATCGTCACGGGGCCCCAATTGACGAGCGATACGTCCATCATTTCCCCGAAGCGGCCGGTTTCGACCGTCAACCCTTTTTCCCGCAGCAGCGCGTTAAATCGTTCATACAGCGCCAATGCCTGCTCCGGGCGGGCGGCGGCCATGAAGTTGGGGCGTTTGCCCTTACGGGCGTCGCCGTACAACGTGAATTGCGACACGGAGAGAATCGCTCCGCCGACATCGGCGACGGAGATGTTCATTTTGCCGTCTTCGTCCTCGAAGATGCGGAGGCCCGCCACTTTGTCCGCCAAATACGCCGCGTCCGCTTCGGTGTCCTCATGGGTCACTCCGAGCAGAACGACGAGCCCGGCGTCAATAGCGCCGACCGTTTCGCCCCCGACGGAGACGCTTGCCGTCTTGCAGCGCTGCAGCAACGCGCGCATGATGTCGACCGCCTTTCGCTTTCTACTGCATGATGCGCTGAACGGAATACACGTCGCGCACGCGTTTGATTTTTTCGACTACGGAATGCAGATGCTCCGTATTTCGAATGAGTATCGTCATGTGAATCAACGCTACTTTGTTTTTATCCGAACGGCCCGATACGGCGGACATGTTCGTTTTGCTCTCGGACACCGCTTGGAGCACTTCGTTCAACAGCCCGCGGCGATCGTGTCCGGTAATTTCGATATCGACGCTGTAATTCGCCTCCGCCGCGCCGATCCACTCGACTTCGATGACGCGGTTCGCTTCGTCGGCCGCGTCTTCCGGCAGCGCGACGTTCGGACAATCGGCCCGGTGAACCGATACGCCGCGCCCCCGCGTAATGTAGCCGATGATGTCGTCGCCGGGTACGGGGTTGCAGCAGCGCGCGAACCGGACGAGAAGGTTATCGACACCCTTCACCCGCACGCCCTGCGTCGAGCGCGGGCGCACTTTGTGCGCGGCGGAAGCCGGCTTCAGCTCGCGGACTTCGCTTGTCAGCTGCAGCTGAGCGGCTTCTTCGTTTTCCCTGCGTTGTTTTTCCGTTAAGCGGGTTACAATTTGGGCGGCCGTAATGCCGCCGAAGCCGATCGCCGACAACATATCTTCGATGTCGTTGAAGTTGAACTTCTTCGCCGTTTCCAGCAGCTTCTCGTCGACCAGTATCTCCTGCGGGTCAAAGCCGAGGCGTTTCACTTCCCGTTCAAGCGCTTCGCGGCCCTTCTCGACGTTTTCCTCGCGCTTTTCTTTCTTGAACCACTGCTTGATCTTGCTCCGAGCGTGCGAGGATTGAGCGATTTTCAGCCAGTCCTGGCTTGGCCCGTACGAATGCTTCGACGTTAAAATTTCCACGATGTCCCCGGTTTGGAGACGATGGTCCAGCGGGACGATCCGGCCGTTCACTTTCGCGCCGATCGTTCGGTTGCCGATTTCGGTATGAATGCGGTACGCAAAATCGAGCGGCACGGAGCCGGCCGGAAGTTCGATGACTTCGCCTTTCGGCGTAAAGACGTACACCAAATCGGTGAAGAAGTCCATTCGCAGCGATTCCATAAATTCCGCCGCGTCTTTCGCCTCGTGCTGCAGCTCCAAAATTTCGCGGAAGAACGTCATTTTTTCCTCGAAGGTACCCAGATTCGCCGCCTGCGAGGAGCCTTCTTTGTTTTCCTTATACGCCCAATGCGCCGCGATACCGAATTCGGACGTTCGATGCATTTCGTACGTGCGGATCTGCACTTCCGTCGGCTCGCCTTTCGGACCGATCACGGTCGTATGGAGCGATTGGTACATGTTCGGCTTCGGCATCGCGATATAGTCTTTGAAGCGTCCCGGCATCGGTTTCCAAAGCGTGTGGATGATGCCCAGCGTCGCATAACAATCCTTCACGTTCTCGACAATGATTCGGATCGCGAGAAGATCGTAAATTTCGTTAAACTGCTTGTTGCGGGTGACCATCTTTTTATAAATGCTGTAGATATGCTTCGGCCGCCCGCTAATATCCGCATCGATACCCATTTCCTTGAGCTTCTCGCGGATTTTTTCCATGACCTCGGAGATATGCTGTTCGCGCTCGGCGCGTTTTTTCTGCATAAGGTTGACGATCCGGTAGTATTGCTGCGGGTTCAAATACCGAAGCGAGATGTCCTCCATCTCCCAACGGATCGCCGCCATACCGAGTCTATGGGCGATCGGGCAAAAGATTTCGAGCGTTTCTTCGGAAATGCGCCGCTGGCTTTCTTCGGATTGATACTTCAGCGTCCGCATATTATGAAGCCGGTCGGCTAACTTAATAAGAATGACCCGGATGTCCTGGGCCATGGCGACGAACATTTTGCGATAGTTTTCGTTCTGTTGCTCTTCTTTCGACTTAAATCGAATTTTTTCGAGCTTGGTGAGTCCGTCGACGAGCGCGGCGCATGTCCTCCCGAATTTCGCCTCGAGATCCTGCGTAGTCACGTTCGTATCTTCCACGACATCGTGCAGCAAACCCACGATAACGGTGGTCGCATCCATCTGCATGCCTACCAAAATGTCGGCCACGGCAAGCGGATGCAGAATGTACGGCTCGCCGGATTTTCGGGTCTGGCCGCGGTGTGCCGCTTCGGCGAACTCGTACGCTTCCCGGATCCGCGCAAGGTCGGCTTCTTTGATATATGAAGATGCCTTCTCGATCAGCTGCTCGATCCCTGTGGGCTGCCGTTCTTCCATAGACTTGTGTTTACCCCTAAAACATAAATTTTGTTTACCATTATCCCCTTGTTAAGGGGTTCCGTCAAGAACGGTCGTGATTCGAGGAAAATTATAGGCTGACATTTAATGTGACTTTTGCTACGATATCGTTTAGGTCGAATTCATTCGAACCATGTCGAATGCTGTCACGCTACTTTTTTCAGAGGAGTCGATGTTTTCCATGTCCCACCACTCGCGCACCATCGGCGTGAACGAAAAGCCCCCGATCCTGACAGCTCTACCGCTCTCGCTGCAGCATCTATTCGCCATGTTCGGCGCTACGGTGCTCGTACCGGTGCTGTTTCAGGTCGATCCGGCAACGATTCTGTTGATGAACGGGATCGGTACGTTGTTCTATCTTATTTTATGCAAAGGGCAAATCCCAGCTTACCTCGGCTCAAGCTTCGCGTTCTTGTCGCCCGTATTCGTGGTGCTGGGAGCGACGGGCGGGAATTACGCCAAAGCGCTCGGCGGCTTCGTGGTCGTCGGTGCGATTTTTACAGTCGTCGCGCTGCTCATCTCGGTCGTCGGCACGAAATGGATCGACGTTGTGTTCCCGCCGGCCGCCATGGGCGCGATCGTCGCGGTCATCGGCCTCGAGCTGGCTCCGGCCGCAGCGCGGATGGCAGGCTGGATTCCCCCTGAAAACGTGTTGCCGCAGGATTGGTCCCCGGATCCGAAAGCGGTCGCGGTCTCCGTCGTCACGCTGTTGATTACGATCCTCGGCTCTGTCGTCTTCCGAGGATTTATGAAAATCATCCCGATTTTGTTCGGCATCGTAGCCGGTTACGCGTTCGCCGCGCTAATGGGAATGGTGTCCTTCGAGCTCGTCGCCGAAGCGAAATGGTTCCGGCTGCCGACGTTCACCTCGCCCCAATGGGATGCCGCCAGCATCGCGATCATCGCTCCCGCCGCGCTTGTCGTCATCGCGGAGCATATCGGCCATCTGATCGTCACTGGCAACATTGTAGGCAAGGATTTGACGAAAGAACCGGGGCTCGGACGTTCTCTGCTCGGCAACGGATTGTCTACGCTCGCATCCGGCTTCGTCGGCTCGACGCCGAACACGACGTACGGCGAAAATATCGGCGTCTTAGCGATTACGCGCGTATACTCCGTTTGGGTCATCGGCGGCGCCGCCGTAATCGCAGTTGTGTTGTCGTTCGTCGGCAAGCTGGCTGCGCTCATCAGCTCGATCCCGACGCCGGTCATGGGCGGCGTATCGATCCTGCTGTTCGGCGTCATCGCCGCTTCCGGCATCCGGATGCTGATCGAAACGAAAGTCGACTATTCGAAAGCGACCAATCTCATCCTGACGGCCGTCGTGCTTGTCATCGGCATCAGCGGCGCGACGTTTACCGTCGGCACTTTTTCGCTTAAGGGCATGGCGCTCGCCACTGTGGTCGCGATTCTGCTGAGCTTGTTCTTCAAGGTGCTTGAAATTACGAAGCTGAAAAACGAATAGTACGTGAAAAATCGCCCCCCGGCATGCCGAGGGGCGATTTTTAATTCGTTAATACGTTATCAACGATTGGACTTCGATGCCTTTCATTTTGTCTCTGCCGTTCAAGTACGACAGCTCGATCAAGAACGTCGCGCCGATCACTTCGCCGCCGAGCTGGCGAACGAGATCGATGCACGTCGAGATCGTGCCGCCGGTCGCGAGCAGATCGTCTGCAATCAGCACCCGTTGGCCCGGCTTGATGGCGTCCTTGTGCATGGCGAGCGTATCTTTGCCGTACTCGAGATCGTACTTCGCTTCGATCGTTTCGTACGGCAGCTTGCCGGATTTCCGAATCGGCACGAAGCCGACGCCGAGCGCGTACGCGAGCGGAGCGCCGACGACGAAGCCGCGCGCCTCCGGTCCGCAAATCACGTCGATTTGCTTGTCCTTCACCATGTCCTTCATCTGGTCGATCGCCGAACGGTACACTTCTCCATCGCCGAGCAGCGTCGTAATATCCTTAAAGCGGATGCCCGGCTGCGGCCAATCCTCGATCACCCGAATATGTTTTTTAAAATCGATGCTCATCCCACTGCCTCCGTCGTTCGTATTCCGTATTCGAAGCCTTCGCGCGTCGACTGTCCGAGCAGCCGTTCGCGCAGCGCCTCTGCGGTCATTCGTTTCCATGCCAGCCGTTCCGCGGCGGCTTCCTGCTCCAACGCGAATGCTCGGGATTCCGTCAGTTCCCGCCTTGCGGGCGCAACGACGGCGCGCAGCGTCCCCGGTCGAACGCCCTCTTCCGCGAAACGCAGCTCCTTGCAGACGCGAATCGCCAGCTTCGCGGATTGAATCCCGATGCCGGCTTTGCCGGCGACCGTTCGGATCCATTCCTCCTCGGCGCCTTCCGGCAGTTCTCGGATGCACACGTACGCCCGTTTGATAATATCGCGGTCGACGATCGCCCCGCCGCTGCCGTACTCGCCGAAATCAAGGGCGTATAAGCGCCCTATGGAAGTTTCCCGTTTCAGTATAAGATGAAACCGCGCGTATGGGAACGGGCAATTTACAAAAAACAGATCCGTCGCCGAGGACAGCGGTCGTTCCCGGCCGAGCGCGTTCGCGGGAACGGCACCTTGCTCGCCGTCGTCGGACAGCCGATACGCCGGCACGGTTTTCCACCATGCCGAGAGCGCGACCGGCGGCTCCTCGTGCGCGCCGAGCAGGAACGCCGGGCGCCAGTCGGCGGAAGCCGTCCGCTCCCAGCGCTCCTTGAAGATGGACGCCGTAGCCGCGTCCCGCCAATCGAACAGCTGAACGTGGGACACCGCGACGTCTTTGACGATCATCTGCGGCGTTCTGCGGCCGTTCCATTCGTTGATCGACAGCTCCCCGACGAGGGAGAGCACCGAGCCGGGCGCGATGCGCCGAACCGTGTCGCCGATGCCGAAGCCGACCGCGTCCAGCGTGCGGTCGCCTTCGGAGAGCCGGAACTTGGCGTGGTTTTTATCCTTGCCGATGACCGAAGCGTCCTGCACGAACGCCCGCCTAACCGCGAATTTCGGCGCCGGATGAGCGGCGCCGAACGGCGCCAGCTTGTCCAGCTCGTGGATCGCTTCCAACGTAATGTCCGCGACCTCAAGCTCCGCGTCGATATGGGTGACGGGCACCTTCATCTCTTCCGTCAGCCGCGAGGCCGCCTCGCTCCGAAATGCCGCGGCGAACGCCTCCAGATCGTCTCGATGCATGGACAACCCCGCCGCGGACTCGTGCCCGCCGAAATGACCGAACATCGACTCGCACGCCTTTAACGCATCGTACAAGTGGAATCCGTGGATCGTGCGGGCCGATCCTTTGCAGTAGCCCGTTTCCGGGTCGATCGACAGCACGACCGTAGGTCGGTAATACGTCTCTACCAACCGGGAAGCAACGATGCCAATGATTCCGGGATTCCATCGTTCGGAAGCGACTACGATGGCGTCGCCCGCTCCGCCTTCCCGTTCCACCGTCTCGACCGCTTCCGCGGCGGCCGTCTCCACCATTCGCTGCCGCTCCTTGTTGAGCGCGTCGAGGCGGCGAGCGATGGCGTCGGCTTCGACAGGGTCGTCGGTGACGAGCAGCCTCACCGCGTCGTCGGCGCTCTCAAGGCGTCCGACGGCGTTGATGCGCGGCGCGAGGCCGAAGCCGATCGTGTGCGACGTGACCTCGTGCTGTTCGACGCCGGAGACGCGCAGCAGCGCGGCGAAGCCGACCGGCGGCTTCGTTCGCAGGCGCTGCAAGCCTAGCTTCACGATGGATCGATTTTCGTCTGTGAGCGGCATCAAATCGGCCACCGTTCCGAGCGCCGCCCATTCGGCCAGTTCCTCAGGCACTCGCCCGAGCAGCGCTTGCGCCAGCTTGAAGGCGACGCCGACGCCGGCGAGCCCCTTGAACGGGTACGCGCAGCCGGGCTGCTTCGGATTGACGACGGCCAGCGCATCAGGCAGTCGTTCCGGCGGCTCATGATGATCGGTCACGATCAAATCGATGCCGAGCGACTTCGCCGCTTCCGCCTGCTCTACCGCCGTAATGCCCGTATCGACCGTGATGATCAGCGAGATGCCTTCCCGGTGCGCCTCTTCGATATAGTGGGTGTGCAAGCCGTATCCGTCCTGCACCCGATGCGGGATGCGGTATGTAAAATCGGCTTCGAGCATCCGCAGCAGCCGAAGGACGAGCGACGTGCTGCTCACGCCGTCGGCGTCGTAATCGCCGTACACGAGCAGCTTCTCCTTCTTGGCGACCGCCTCCCGGATGCGGGCGACCGCTTCCGGCATGCCTTTCAAAAGCAGCGGATCATGAAACGTAAGCTCTCCGGACAGAAAAAAGGCCGCCTCCTCCGCGGTGTGGCCTCTGGCGGCAAGCAGCGCGGCGAGCAGCGGACGAATGCCCAGCTTCTTCGTCAGTTCTTCTACGAGCGCGGAATCGGGAGTGCCGATCGACCAGCGCGTCTTCGGTGTAAGCATGAGCGTCCTCCTTAAAAATCTGCGGCGTCAATGGAGCAGCGTCGGGTAATCGTCCTGCGACGCGTCTCCCGCGCTTTTGTAGGGGAACCCCGGGTCGTACGGATTGACGTGTACGAAGACGTCCGAAACATGAGAAAACTTCGACATAAGCTCGTGTTTGACCGCTTTCGCGATATCGTGCCCCTCCAAGACGGTGATTCTCGGATTGACGCTGATTTTCGCGTCCACGATCACGTAATGTCCGTGTTCTCTCGCGCGCAGATCGTCGACCGTGATGACGCCCTTCACGTTCTGGGCCGTCTGCACGAGCTCTTCCGCGTCCTCCCCGTGAAGGACGTGGTCGAGCGTATTGTGAATCGACTCCATAATCAGTTTGTAGCCCATGCGAAGCACGAGCATCGCGACGAACAAGCCCGCCACCGGATCGGCGTATGCAAGCCACGGGATGCCGTAACGGCCTCCGATCACCGCCGCGGCGACGCCGACGAGCGCCGCCGACGACGCCATTACGTCGCTCCGGTGATCCCAAGCGGTCGCGATGAGCGCCTGCGATTTCAACTGCGTGCCCAAACGGTATTTATAACGAAACAAAACTTCCTTGATCACGATCGCGGCGACGAGCGCCCAAATCGCATAAGCGTCCGGCACGGGGACGCCTCCCTCGGTAAAAAACATCGCGACGACGGCGGCTCTCGCGACCTCGAAGCCAACGAGCAGCAGCAGCACCGAAACGATGATCGCCGCGATCGATTCCGCCTTCCCGTGCCCGTACGGATGGTCTTTGTCCGGCGGACGCTTGGCCGCGCGCAAACCGATCAGCACGGCGAACGACCCGGCGACGTCGGACGCGGAATTGGCCGCGTCCGCGATGAGCGCTTTACTGCCCGACAGAAAACCGACGACGCCTTTCATGACCGCCAGAAACAAATTGCCGAAAATGCCGATCCAAGCGGCGAATTCCGCTTTCGCGAACCGTTGTTCCGTCATTTCGCCCTCCCGATACTCCCTTTTCTAAGCACGTACCAGATCGGCGACGCGATCCCAATGGAAGAATATGCGCCGGCAATCAAACCGATGATGATCGCGAGCGAGAACAAACGTATGGACTCGCTGCCGAAAATAAACAGCGCGACCGCCGCGACCAACACCGTGACGACCGTATTGACCGAGCGCGTAAACGTCTGCCAGATGCTCGCGTTGACGATCTCCGCCAAATCGTCTTCGTTTTTCAGCTTCGCGAAACGCAAGTTTTCGCGGATCCGGTCGAAGATAACGATCGTATCGTTGATCGAATAACCGATAATCGTCAGCACCGCCACGATGAACGGCAGGTTCACTTCCAGGCGGAAAATCGAGAATACGCTGATGACGATGAACGCGTCGTGCAGCAGCGCCACGATGCCCGCGATGGCGAAGCGCCATTCGAACCGGATGCTTACGTACGCAATGATGCCGAGGCTGGCGACGAGCACCGCGATGATCGCGTGCCGCAGCTGCTCGCGAGCGAGCTCGGGATCGACGGTGTTGACTTCGCGCGACACTTGGTCGCCGAATTTGGCTTTGAACAAGCCTTCGACCTTTTCGACGTCCTGATTGGTCAACGTTTCCGGAAACCGGACGGTGACGCGGTCGCCGTCGCCGCCGATCGTCGGACGCACCCCTTCGTAGCCGGCTTCCGCGATGATGGCGTCGGCTTCGGCCTGCGTGATCGGTTTGCCGACCTCGATGTCCATATTGGTGCCCGCCCGGAAATCGACGCCGTAATTGAGTCCCGCGATCGCCAGCATAAGGATGCCGAGCACCGTGATGGCGATCGAGAACAGGAAAAATTTGCTCCGATGCTTGATGAAATCTAGATAAATTTTATAGTGCACGGATTTCGTCCTCCTTCACGCCGAAATATTTCGGATGATCGAACGCTCGGCTGCGGATAAGCAGGCTGAGCAGCAACCGGGAGAAGAGGACGTTCGTAATGATGCTCGCCACGATGCTGGCGATCAGGATAACGCCGAACCCTTTGACGGAGCTGGAGCCGATGAACAAGATGACAGCCGCCGCGATGATCGTCGTGAGGTTCGCGTCCATAATCGTACGGAAGCTGTTCTTGGACCCGGCGCGCAGCGCGGAAGACACTTTCTTCCCTGCGCGGATTTCGTCCTTGATTCGCTCGTACGTGATGATATTGGCGTCGACGGCCATCCCGATGCCGAGCACGAACGCAGCGATGCCGGGCAGCGTCAACGTGACGCCCATCAGCCGGAACGCCAGCAGCAGCAGCCAGGTAAATGCGAGAATCGCGACCGTCGCGATCAGCCCCGGAATGCGATAGACGGCGGCCATAAAGATCAGAATGACGACGAGACCGATGATGCCGGCGAACACTGTCGTTTGGAGCGATTGTTGACCGAGCGTCGCGCCGACGCTCTGCGTATACTTCTCGGACAACTTAAGCGGCAGCGCGCCCAAGTTGATAATGTCCGCCAATTCCTTCGCTTCTTGATATGTGTAGCGTCCTGTAATGGACGCTTCGCCGCTTGCGATGACGGCCTGCACGTACGGCGCGGACAGCTCGGTCTCGTCCAAATAAATGGCGAGCGGCTGGCCGAGCAGCTTCTCCGTCACTTTGCGGAACTTCTCGGCGTCTTTCACTTTCAGCGCGATATATGGCTGGCCGGCTTGGTCGAACTGCACCGACGCGCCGCCCTGCACGAAGTCGCTGCCGATCATCTCCTTCTTGCCGTCCGGACCGCGGAACGTCAGCTCCGCGGGTTTATTCAAAATTTCGCGAACCTCCGCTTCGTTCTGTACGCCCGCGATTTTGACGCGGATCCGGTCCTTGCCCTCCGGCGTGATCTCCGGTTCGGAGACGCCGATGGCGTTCACGCGCTGCTCGAGGCTGCGCGCCGTTTCCCGAAGGGATTCCTGAGTCACTTCCGAGCCACCCTCGAGCGGGGCTGCGACGTACAAAATCTCGAACCCGCCCTTGAGGTCGAGCCCGAGCTTGATGCCTTGCGCGAGCTGCAGGCTCGTCCCGGCGACGACGCCCAGGGTGATGAGTACGCTCAGGATGAAGGCCGCGAATCGTTTCTTATCCATAGCAGGTTGTCTTGCTCCCTTCCCTTGTCCAATAGTCTCATTATAACCACCGCAAAAAAGCGAGTCAAAAAAGGGTGCCGCGAAAAAGGCGCAGCCTGGGCTGCGCCTATGACATGCCGTTCGTCACGGCTTCGGACCGATATCCGGTTGCTTCCACGCGCTCAGCGTCATCCAGTTCATAAGCCCCGTCACCCGCAGCGACATGATGTCGTTCACGAGCCGATGCAGCGGGGGAAGTTCCTTGTATTTCGAGCTGACGCAATCCCATACGTCTCTCCCCGTGACGCTGTCATATCCGAGCATTCGAAACTCGTCGGCTTTGCTGTTGCAAATTTCCTCGATCACGGCATTCAAGTCCTGCTCGTCCAGAGGCGCCGCCTCGGCTTCGGCCTCGGCCGCGTCGTCCCGTTCCCAATCGGTCATGACCCCATCGTCCCTCCGTACGCATCGAATGTTTCCATTGTAACACAAATCCGCGCATGATGGTGGGACACGCCTCATAACCATGGAATATATACGCCGTATTGTCTAGCGGCTTTCCGGAAAGGGCGCGTGTGTACATGACCAAACAATCGTTCATCCGCGGCACGATGATCCTGCTCGCCGCCGGGCTCCTCAACCGCATTCTCGGCTTCGTTCCCCGCATCACGCTACCCCGCGTCATCGGCGCGGAAGGCGTCGGGCTGTACCAGCTCGGGTATCCGCTGCTCGTCGTCCTGCTGACCGTCATCACCGGCGGCATTCCGCTCGCCGTCGCGAAAATGGTCGCCGCGGCCGAATCCGAGGGCAACGAACGGAAGGCGAAGGACGTTCTGCGCCTCGCGCTCGGACTGGCCGTGCTGATCGCGATCGCGTTCACCGCCGCGCTGTGGGCGCTCGCTCCGTGGATGTCGACGGAGCTCCTGAACGACGAGCGCGTCTACTACACGCTGCTCGCCATGAGCCCGATGCTGCTCATCGTCGGCATCTCTTCCGTCTTCCGCGGCTACTTCCAAGGCCGGCAGAACATGATCCCTACGGCGCTGTCGACGACCGCGGAGACGGTGTTCCGCATCGCCGCGATGCTCGTTTTCGCGTACGTGCTGCTGCCGCACGGTCTCGCCGTCGCCGCCGCGGGCGCCATGTTCGGCGTCACCGTCGGCGAGTGCTGCGGCCTAGCGGTTATCGTCTACCAGTACGTCCGCACCCGCTCCGCCTACAAGGCGTTCCACACGGCCCAGATCGGGAGCGCCGGGACGTCCCGCCGATTCGCGGCGTCGCTGCGAGAGCTGCTGCGCATCGCCCTGCCGGTCACGGGCAGCCGCCTCGTCGGCTCGGCGTCGTACTTCCTGGAATCCGTCATGACCGTGAAGGCGCTCGCGATCGCGGGCGTCGCCGTCGCGGCCGCCACCGCGCAGTACGGCTCGCTGCAGGGTATGGTCATCCCCGTGCTGCTGCTGCCGGGCGTGCTGACGTATTCGCTGTCCGTCTCGCTCGTGCCCACGCTCGCCGAAGCGGCCGCGCGAGGCGACAGGGCGCAGATTCATATGCGGCTGCACCAAAGCCTGCGCCTTGCGCTCGTCACCGGCGCGCCGTTCGCGGTCTTGATGTATGTATTGGCGGAGCCGATCTGCTACTTCCTGTACAACGATGCGGAAGTCGGGGGCATGCTGCGGCTCATGGCGCCCGTCGCGGTGTTCCTCTATTTCCAAGGGCCGCTGCAGGCGACGCTGCAGGCGCTCGACCGGCCGGGCACCGCTCTGCTTAACACGTTCTACGGCGCGGCCATCAAGCTGACGCTTATTTACGTGCTCGCGACGCAGCCGCAGTACGGCATCTACGGCGTGCTCGCGGCGATCAACGTCAACATCGCGCTCGTTACGATTTTGCATTGGAACAGCGTCGTGCGGCTCGTGAAATTCCGGTTTCCCGCGCTCGACGTGGTGAAAACGGCCGCCGCTGCCGCGGCGATCGGCTGGGTCGCGCAGTGGCTGTTCCTGACCGAATGGCATGGTTCGCCGCTGCTTCGGTTTTTCGCCGCCGGCGCGGCGTCGGCCGCCCTGTACGTCGCGCTCGTGCTGCTGCTGCGGCTCGTCGACAAGGAAGACTTCGGCCGCGTGCCGTTCCTCCGCCGCAAATAGCGTTACTTTTTGTCGATATACAATCTGCCGCGGTGATCGATCGTGCACAGGAACACGTCTTTGACGTCCTTCACGCCGCGCGCTTCCAATTCGCGCTTTAGCCAAAACCGGGTTTGCCCAATTTTCTCTAGGCCGTCGTTTTGCACCTTCCCGTCCATGATGAGCGGCACGGGCAGCCCTTCGTAGCGGAAGTTCGCCGTATCTTTGGCGGGAGGCGACGCCGACGTTTCCGGCTTCAGGCGGAATTCGTCCTTCTTCACGAGCGTGAGCTGACCCGTCGGCTCGAGCACCGCGAACTCGACGTCCGCCACGTTCGTGATGTTTTTCTCGCGCAGCTGCAGCATTAAGTCGTCCAAGCTGTACCGCTGACGGCGCATTTCGTCCCGATCGAGCTTGCCGTTTTGGATGACGAAGCTCGGGCTGCCCTCGAACCATTTGCGGAGCACCCTGCTCTTCAGCGTGATGTAAGCGATGAGGATTTGCAGGATGCCGAGCACGAACATCGGCAGGATGCCTTCCCAAATCGGGCGGCTCGGGTTTTCCACGACGATGACGGCCATCTCCGTGATCATGATGGAGATGACGAGATCGAAGACGGACAGCTTGCCGATTTCCCGTTTCCCCATGACGCGCAGAACAAGGTAGATGATGAAGTAAATCAGCACCGTCCTAGAAAAGATCGTTACCGCCTCCATGTTCGCCCTCCTTGCGCGGTCGTATGTAAACGGTGGTTTGCATTGGGTATTCTGACCGCACGCAAGGGGGCGCATGCAGCGCGCAGCGACGTAAGTTTTGGCAGCTTGGTCTTTTTTCGGAAGCTTGGCCATATGGTGTAGTAAGCGTATTACGAATTTGAAATCGTGCGGAGGTCGATCCTGAATGAATCCGATGAAAAGCGTGTCTTCCGGCGTGAAGGTGGGCTCCCCAGTGCTTCGAGGTTTAATGGTTTCGCTGGTATGCATGGCGGCCGCGACGGTCGTCGCGTCGCTGCTGATCAAGTTCACCGGCATGAAGGAAGGCTCGGTCACGACGTCGGTTTATATTATCCACAGCGTGTCGCTGTTCATCGGCGGCTGGGCGACCGGTCTGCGCTCCGGGCGCAAGGGGTGGTATTACGGCGGCATGATGGGTATTTTGTACAGCGTCGTTGTTATTTTGGTAGGATTCCTGAGCTACGACGCCGCATTCACGTCGTATACGCTCATTCTGCTGGCGCTCTCCTTCGCCGCGGGCGCGCTTGGCGGCATGATCGGGGTTAACATGCGGAAGTAATGGATGGACCATCGAAAAAAACCGTTCCGGAACGAACCGGAACGGTTTTTTGGTATGTACCTTATTCGGACGCCGCGCTGGATACGACGCTGTCGATCGCGCTGCGGTTGAACGTCATCCGCGTGGAATCGTTCACGAGCAGCACCATCGTGTCGTCCGTCAGCTCGACGATTTTGCCGTGGAGACCGCCGATCGTGACGACCTTGTCGCCCTTCTTCACGTTCGCGAGCATCATGTTCCGCGTCTTCGCGCGCTTCTGCTGCGGGCGAATGAGCAGGAAGTAAAAGATAGCGAACATGAGGACGAACGGGAGCAGCGACATCAAAACGTTGCCTTGGCCGGCGGCTTGCTGCGTCAACAAATACATAGTACGATGCCTCCTTGAATGGTCACCGGGTTAGAAACCCCGGGCGTTCTCAGCATTCAGACCGTAACGGTCGAAAAACTCTTCTTTAAAATCGCCGAGGCGATCTTCGAGGATCGCTTGGCGCACTTTGCGCATCAAGTCGAGCAGGAAGTACAGATTGTGGTACGTCGTCAGCCGAATGCCGAACGTCTCGTCCGCTTTGATCAGATGGCGGATATACGCCCGCGAATAGTTGCGGCACGTGTAGCACGAGCATTCCGGATCGAGCGGCCCGAAATCCCGCTCGAATTGCGCGTTGCGGATGACAAGGCGGCCGCGGCTCGTCATCGTCGTGCCGTTGCGCGCAATGCGCGTCGGCAGTACGCAGTCGAACATGTCGACGCCGCGCATGGAGCCTTCGATCAGCGCGTCCGGCGATCCGACGCCCATCAGATAGCGCGGCTTGTTCGTCGGCAGCATCGGCGTCGTCGCTTCCAGCATCTCGTACATCAAATGCTTCGGCTCCCCGACGCTCAGTCCACCAATAGCATACCCCGGGAAATCCATGGAAGTCAAATCGGCGGCGCTCTGTTTGCGCAAATCGGCGAACATGCCGCCCTGCACGATGGCGAACAGCCCTTGGTCGTGCGGGCGCGCGTGCGCCTTCAGGCAACGCTCCGCCCAGCGCGACGTCCGCTCCGTCGACTGCTTGACGTACGCTTCGTCCGCCGGCCACGGCGGGCATTCGTCGAACGCCATCATAATATCGGGGCCGAGCGCGTTTTGGATCTCCATCGCCTTCTCCGGTCCGATGAACAGCTTGTCTCCGTTCAGGTGCGAGCGGAAATGGACGCCTTCCTCCGTAATTTTGCGCAGCTCGCTCAAGCTGAACACCTGGAAGCCGCCGCTGTCGGTCAGAATGGCGCGATCCCAATTCATAAATTTATGCAGCCCGCCCGCTTCTTTGACCAGCTCGTGACCGGGACGCAGGAACAGATGGTACGTGTTGCTTAAGATGATGCCCGCGCCCATCTCTTTGACTTCCTCCGGGCTCATCGTCTTGACCGTCGCCTGCGTGCCGACCGGCATGAACGCCGGCGTGTCGAAGCTGCCGTGCGGCGTATGGACGCGGCCGAGACGGGCTCCGGTTTGTTTGCACGTTTTGATCAGTTCGTAGGTTATCGCCGCCATAAAGGTTCGTTACTTCCCTTCTAAGATATGAACATCGCATCGCCGAAGCTGAAGAAGCGGTATTCCCGCTCCACCGCTTCCCGGTACGCGGCCAGCACGTTGTCTCTGCCCGCCAGCGCGCTGATCATCATGAGCAGCGTCGATTTCGGGAGATGGAAATTCGTCAGCAGCGCGTCGACGAGCTTGAATTCGTAGCCGGGGTAAATGAAAATGTTCGTCCAGCCGCGCAGATCGTCGTCTTCCCCGCTTAGAATGCGAGCGGCCGCCGTCTCCAGCGTGCGGGCGGACGTCGTGCCGATCGCGACGACGCGGCCGCCGGCCGATCGCGTTTCGCGAATGAGGCGCGCGGTCGCCTCCGGCACCTCGTAGTATTCTTCGTGCATCCGGTGCTCCTCCACCGTCTCCGCAGAGACAGGCCGGAACGTGCCGAGGCCGACATGCAGCGTTACGGGGGCGGTGCGTACCCCGCGCTCCCGGACGCGATCGAGAAATTGCTCCGTGAAATGGAGTCCCGCCGTCGGCGCCGCCGCCGAGCCGGGATGCTTCGCATAAACGGTTTGGTACCGGTTCGGGTCGTCTAAGCGCTCTTTAATATAAGGCGGCAGCGGCATCGTGCCGAGCCGTTCGAGCACTTCGAGAAACACGCCCTCGTAGCGGAATTCCACGACGCGTCCCCCGTCTTCCGTCTCCGCGACGACCGTCGCTTCGAGCAGCGGCTCCTCCTTGCTGTCGCCGAAATGGAGCACGGTGCCGGAGCGGAGCCGCTTGCCCGGCCGCGCGAGCGTCTCCCATCGGCCTTCGCCGAGATCCTTCAGCAGCAGCAGCTCCGCGTTCGCGCCGGTGTCGGCTTTCCAGCCGTACAGCCGCGCGGGTAGCACCTTCGTATCGTTCATCACGAGCAGATCGCCCGGATGCAGCAATTCCAGCAGGTCGGGAAAATGTAAATGCCGCACCGCGCCCGTCCGCTTGTCCAGCGCCATCAGGCGGGAGGCGGTCCGCTCTTTCAGCGGGGATTGCGCGATCAGGCGCTCCGGCAGTTCGAAATCGAATTGATCTACGTTCAAGTGCTTCATTCCTTCGCAATCGTTGCGTCACGATAGTAGTATAGCAATATTTTCCGGTAGTCATACCCGAGCTCCGCGAGGCCGAAGGCGCCCCACTGGGACATGCCCAGGCCATGCCCGAAGCCCGTGCCGTGGAACCGAAACGCTGCGTCCTTCGTGGCGACGCGCGCCGTGCCGTCGCCGTCCGTAATGAGGTACGCGTCGCTCGAGATCGTTCGGACCGCGCCTCCGGCGGAGACGGCCGACAGCGCGGCCGGGCCGGAAGCGGACGGCAGTTCGGTCGTCCGCCCGCCGGCGCCGAGCACCGTCACGGCGGCCGTCTGCTCCACTTCGAATCGGGAGCTCGGCAGTCCGAACAGCGTCCGGTACTGCTCCGGCCGCAGGACGGGAATCGTCCGGCCGTTCGCCGCGACCTCCGTCACGCGTCCGCTGGCGGCCCCCCGCTTCGTCACTTCGATCGTCCGGAGGCCCCCGAGCGCCGCCACCTCGGCCGGCGCGACGCCGCTCGCCGCCATCTGCAGCTGCAGCTGGCCGGCGGGAATCGGTCCGCGGATCCATTGGTACGCCGTCGACTCCATGTCGCGTCCGATGACGGTGACGGGAGCGCCTTCGTTCAGCACCGCGAGCGACGGGTTCGTTTCGTTGTTGACGAACGGCGCGGCCCGCACGTTGACGCCGGCCTGCGCTACGGCGCCGGTCGGGAAGCCGCCCTTGTTCACCGCGCCCGTCAGCCGGACAAGGTCGGAGCGAATATAGCCGATCCGGCCGCCCTCCATGACGACGCGATACCAGACGAGCTTGTTCCGCTCGGCGGCGTCGTCCGGGCTCGGCGTCGAAACGATGCCCGGAATCGAGGCGTTCCACACCTCCGTCGGGTCGGCCGTCCGGTCGCCCGCGTTGCTGTGGTAGAACGCGTCCAGCAGCGTACCGTTCGCAAGGCGCAGCACTTCGCCGGCCGTCGCCTGCGCCGCGCCGGTCGCCGCCGCGGATTCGCGCTCGGTGCCGCGGTACGCTTGATCGGCGGTCGTGTCCGCGACGTGCGCGATACCGTACTTCCAGCCCTGCTTCAGCACGTACGTGCGCGCCGCGACCGCCTGCGCCTTCAGCACCTCGGCCGGCCACGACGCGTCCAGCTCCGCGCCGACGACGGCGGCGACGTACGTCTCGAGCGCGACGCGGTTGACGACCGCGAGCGCGCCGTTGTGCGCGAACACGTCGATCGCGCCGCGGTACGAGCGGCCGAACCGCTCGGCGACGCGGATCGCGCCCTGCGCCGAGACCGGCTGCGCGATCAGTTTCGCCCCGTCGCCGCCGACGGCGAGCATCCGGACGCCGGCGCCTAACCCTGCGTCCTGCAGCACGTCGGTGCGAAGCGCCGCATAGCGCACGTTCGCAGCGACGGGCGTCGCGGCGATGCCCGGCACCGCGGCGGACGCGGCGGTTATCGCCTGCTGCAGCGACGCCGCGTCCGCCGCCCCGCCGTACCACAGCTCGTAGGCCGCCGCGCCGCCTACGCCGTTCGTCGCGACCGGCTGCGCGTACACGCCGGCGTCCCACAGCGGCCCGGCCGCAGCGACCGCCTCCGCTTCCGAGGCGAACGTCCCTGCCCGCGCGTACAGCGGTCCGCGCAGCGCCATCGCCGCGCCCGCGAGGCGCGCCGCGACGGCGGCGTTGCCCGCGAGCGCCGTCCGCGCCGCTTCCGCGTCCGCTTTGGCGCCGTACGGTCCCGCTTCGACCGCGTACGTCATCTTGCCCTTCACCGGCCGGGCGATGACCGCCGCCGGCTGCCCCGCCTTCTTGACGTCGTCCGCGAATGCGCCCGCCTTGACCGCGTCGGTCGTCTCCGCGACGACGACGCGGAAGCCGTCGAACGTCGCCCGGACGTTCGTCTGATCCGCCGTCCGGTGCCACGCGGCGCCGTCGCTGCTCATGACGCTAAGCCCGCCGGGCGCGGACAGCGTCACGGCGCCGGCCGCCGATTGGTACGTATTGGTTTTCACGAACAGCGCGACGTGCACCTCCGCCTCGCCTCCGTCGGCCGCCGCCGGAGACGGCGGCGCGAGCGCGGCGGCGAACACCGAGACGGCCGTCAGCGCGCCGAGCCAAAACCGCTTATATCTCATCATGCGTTCTCCCCCTTCGGAGGAAATCCGAGATGGCGGTACGCCGCCGGCGTCACGACGCGGCCGCGCGGCGTCCGCTGCAGGAAGCCGATTTGCAGCAAATACGGCTCGTAGACGTCTTCGATCGTCTGGCTTTCTTCGCCGATCGTCGCCGCGATCGTATCTAAGCCCACCGGCCCGCCGTCGAAGCTCGTGATCATCGCGCGCAGCATTTTATGGTCGATCGCGTCCAAACCGAGCCCGTCGACCTGGATCATGCGCAGCGCCGTATCGGCAAGCTCCCGCGTGATCGCGCCGTCGCCGCGCACCTGCGCCACGTCGCGCACGCGCTTGAGCAGCCGGTTCGCGATCCGCGGCGTGCCGCGCGAGCGGAGGCCGATTTCGCGGGCCGCGTCCGGCGCGATCGGCACGCCCAAAATTTCGGAGGCGCGGGAGACGATGAACGCCAGCTCGTCGACCGTGTAAAATTCGAGCCGGCAGACGACGCCGAACCGGTCGCGCAGCGGCGAGGACAAGAGGCCCGCGCGCGTCGTCGCGCCGATCAACGTGAACGCCGGCAGATCGAGCCGAACCGAGCGGGCGCTCGGGCCTTTGCCGATGATGATGTCGAGCGCGTAGTCCTCCATCGCCGGATACAGCACTTCTTCGACGGTGCGGTGGAGGCGGTGGATTTCGTCGATGAACAGCACGTCGCCCTCCTGCAAATTCGTCAGGATGGCCGCCAGATCGCCGGGGCGCTCGATCGCGGGCCCCGACGTCGTCCGCAGGTTGACGCCGAGCTCGTTGGCGATAATGTTCGACAGCGTCGTTTTGCCGAGCCCCGGGGGGCCGTACAGCAGGACGTGGTCGAGGCTTTCCCGCCGCAGCTTCGCCGCTTCGATATATATTTTTAAATTCTCCTTCACCTGCCCCTGCCCGATATATTCGGACAGATAGCGGGGCCGGAGGCTGTATTCCACTTGCGCGTCTTCCATCATCAAGTGGGCCGATATGATGCGATCTTCCTCCATAGCCTCTCTCCCATTTCTTTACGCCTGATAGAGCGATTGCAGCGCAAGCTTGATCAGCTTGTCCGCGCCGTCCGTCGGCTGGGCTTTCCCTTTCACGTCGCGCCACGCGCGCTCCGTCTCCGCGTCGGTATAGCCGAGCGCGAGGAGCGCGTCCTTCGCTTCCCGCCATGCGGCCGGCAGCCCGGCGCCCGCGGCGGTCGACGCCGCCGCGGCTTCGCCGGCGGCGAAGCCCGCATCCAGCGCGCCGAGCCCGATCGGCACGCCGATGCCGTCAAGCTTGTCCTTCAGATCGAGGACGATGCGCTGCGCCGTCTTCTTGCCGATGCCCGGCAGACGCGTCAGGAACGTCAGATCGTCGCTCTGGATCGCGCTGACGATGCGCTCCGGCGTGCCGCCCGACAATACGCCGAGCGCGACGCGCGGTCCGATGCCCGTCACGTCGAGCAGCTTGCGAAACAGCGCCTGCTCCTCCCGCGTCGCGAAGCCGAACAGCTGCACCGCGTCCTCGCGCACATGATAATGAATGAACAGCGTCACCGTCTGCTCCGCCTTGCCGGCGAACGCGTACGGATTCGCGCAGAAGACGCGATATCCGACGTCGCGCACGTCGAGCACGATGCCCTCGGCGTCGACGGCGATTGGTTTTCCCCGCAAAAAATCGATCATGGTTTATGTACTCCGTTCCCGTTTCCTTTCATCCGGTCCAAAAACGTCGACGAATGCGCATGGCAAATCGCGACGGCGAGCGCATCCGCCACGTCGTCCGGCTTCGGCACGGACACGAGGTTCAAAAACATGCGCACCATCTCCTGCACCTGCCGCTTCTCCGCCTTGCCGTAGCCGACCACGGCCTGCTTCACCTGCAGCGGCGTGTACTCCGCCACCGGAAGCCCTCGCTGAACGGCGGCCAGCACGAGCACGCCGCGCGCCTGTCCGACCGACAACGCCGTCGTGACGTTCTTATTGAAGAACAGCTTCTCGATGGCCACGGCGTCCGGCTGATATTTGTCGATCAGCTGCAGCGCGGTTTCGTAGATTTGCTTCAATCGTACGCCTTGGTCCGTCTCCGCTTCGGTCGTAATGCACCCGTATTGAATCGGATGCAGCTTGCTGCCGATTTTGTCGACGAACCCGAACCCGACAATGGCGAGGCCGGGGTCGATTCCCAAAATTCTCAAAAGTCCTCTCTCCCATCCGCCATTGTAGCGAACATATGTATTCCTAGAAGGTTATCATACCAAAAAAAAGACGAGAGCGTCCATCCTCTCGTCTTTTTCGCGCCTGACCCGCCGCGTCCTCCGCCTCCCGGCGTCCGTTCGCCGCTTACGCGCCCGGCTTCATTACTTTTTCCGTCTCGTCGATCGCGTAATCGCTGAACGTCGACAGCACGCTGTTGTAGTCCGCGATGTCGGTGATCTTGATGCCGTCGCGCAGCTGCTGGACGACTTCGCCCGGCAGCGAGCTTTCCAAATGCTCGATATTCAATTGGAAGAACGTCTTCACCGCGCGTTCCTCGCGGGGCGGCCCGCGGAACAGCGTCAAATTGCCGCCCGCGTCGACGCCGATGTACGAGTTTTCCTTGCACGCGTCGGACAAGTCGTCGATATGCTCCGTGAAGACGACTTTGTCCGCGGCGACGGCGTAAAACTCCCACTCCGGATGGTCGGCCGCGAGCTTCGCGATGTTCTCCGGCGGCATGACGCCTAGCGCGCGTTCGTCCTCGCCGCATACATACAGCCGACGAAGCGTGACCGACGCCTCCCGCGTCAGCTCGCTCGGCGACGCCGGCGGCTTGCCGCCGGGCGCGAACACGGAGAGCGCGTCTCCGAGCCGCCGCGGTTCGCCGTCTCCCGAACCGGAAGCGGACGCGTATAGAAAAGCCAGCCCGGCCGCCAGCGCAAGCATGCCGAGCGCCAGCCAGCGGCGTTTTAGGCGCAGCCGTTTTTTGAACCGTTTTTTAATAAGACCGAAAAAGCCCATTGAACTTCCTTCACCCCTGACAAATTCCGCTTAGGTTACATTCCCTATTCTAGCCAGCGGCGGAAAGGAGTATACAATCGGAAGATTCGACGGGCCGTTTCGGTCCTTCGGTCAATCGTTCAGTCGGTCAATCGTTCAGTCGGTCAATCGTGTCAGTCGCGGATCCACGGCTTCGAGCCGCGAGGCGCCGAACGGCGGCCGGCGCCTCTGCGCTTCAGGAACGAGCGGAGCGCGGCCGTGCCGGAAGAGACGCGCGCCTTCCGCTGGCGGCCCGCTTTGCCGGACGATGCCTTCGCTTCGTCCGCCTTCGCTTGCGCCGCTGCGTCGACCGGAGCTGCAGCGGCCGGCGCTGCTTCGGCAGGCGCCGCGGGAGACTCCGGCCCTTGGATGGCGCTCGTGAACGCGCGCTCCTGCGGCGCCGTATTCCCGCCCCGCAGCGGCAGCGCATACGGCAGGCGGATGCCCGCGCCCGCGCTCCCGCCGCAGCCGCAGTCGCCGGCCGCCGGAGCGCCGAACGGCGCATACGCCGGCGCCATCGGCTCGGTCATCGCGCCGAACGGCACCGGCCATGACGGCGGCGGCGCCTGCACGCCCGCGACCCCCATCGGCGCGACGCCGTACGGACCCATCGGCCACATCGGCAAGCCCGCCGGCACCGCAGGCGTCGGCAGCGTAATGTACGGGTGCTGCGCCGGCTCGTCGCCCATCCCGCTCCACTTCACGTGCAGCGGCGACGTGTTCGCCTCCGGCATTTCCGTCTTATAATGGGCCGGAATGCCGGCGTTCGGCGCCGCTTGCGCGTTCGCGTTCGCATTCGCGTACGCATCCGCCGGATACGCCGCGAACGGCAGCTCCGCGTTCGGCCAACCGGAGATCGTCGCCGTCTCGCCGGCCGAAGGCGCCACGGGCAGCGCGCTCGCCGCTTCGGCCGCGGCTTCGACGGACGCCTCCGCCGCCTGCGGGAGCGCGCCCGCCGCGCCTTCGTTCCGCGCCGCCGCGAACGACTCAGGCGCGCGGGGCGGCGCCGTCGGCGCGAGGCCCGCGAACGCGGCCTCCTCGCTTCTCGCCGCGGCGAGCTCCGCCGCCGGCGCCGTCTTCATCGCGACCGGACCGGTCGGAATTTTCACCTTCGTTCCTTTGGCAAGCGTCCCTTCAGCGGTAAGCTGCGGGTTGGCCGAACGGATGCGCTCCGGGGCCACGCCGTATTGTTGCGACAAAGCGGAAATCGTATCTCCGTCTCTTGCGATATGGAGTCTCAAAACGTCCCCTCCTCTTCCTTGCCGAAATGTAAGTACCCGCGCGAACGCGCCTGCCCGGAGGCGGTGTGCGTTCGCCTAGTGCACTACATCTTATGCAAGGAAGGGCCGTTTGACATCCAAAAAAACCGATTCCCGTAAATTCGCTTCCCGCCGCCCGTTCTAATGCGTCAGTCCCCGGGCTGCACCTTGCCTTCCGGTCCGAGCGCCTCCGCCAAATCGTCCTGCACGCTGCGTTCCGACAGCGGCACGCCGGTCCGGTACGCGGCGCGGCCGATCAAATGACCGGCGACGGGCGCCGTCGCGAACACGAACGCGACCGCGAGCAGCATCTTCGCGCTCGCTACCCCATGGAACCACAGGAAAAACAAGAAGCCGGCGAGCAAAATACACAGGACGCCGAGCGTCGACGCTTTCGTCGCGGCGTGCGAGCGCAAATAGACGTCGGGCATCCGGACGAGCCCGAACGAGCTGACGGCGCACAGCAGCGCGCCGAGCAGCACGAGAACGGCGACGATCGCCTCACCGGCTCCCTGGATCGTCTCGATCATGTTCGATCACCGCCCCTCTTTCGATATATTTCGAAAACGCGATCGTGCCGAGAAACGACACGATGCCGATGAGCAGCACGATGTCCGCGTACGATTCCGACCTCAGCATGATCGAGACGATCGCGATGATCGACAGCAGCTGAATGCCGACCATATCGAGCGCGATGACGCGGTCCGGCATCGACGGCCCGCGCATGACCCGATAGAGCGCCCCCAGCACCGACAACGAAATAATGATCAAGGCGATTACCAGCGCCGTGTTCAGCATTACCGCGTCACCTCCAATATCGCCCGCTCGAACGAGCCTTTAATTTGCCGTTTCAGTTCGTCGGCGTCCTCGATATCGATCGCGTGAATGTACAGCGTGTCTTGATCGGGGGACACCTCCAGCGTCAACGTGCCTGGCGTCAGCGTGATGAGACAGGCGAGCAAGGACACTTCCCAATCGGAGCGAAGCTCCGTCTCGTACGCGAACACGCCGGGCCGCACCTTCAGCTTCGGCTGTAAAATGTGCTGGATGACAACCAGATTGGACAGCACGAGCTCTTTTAAAAACAAGCCAAGCAGCTTCAGAATCGCCCACAGCTTTTTCGCGTAAAAGGGAACGCGGAAAAATCGGCGAAACGCGAACAAAAACACGAATCCGATCGCATACCCGACGACGAAGCCGACGAACGAGCCGTCGCCCGACAGCAGCATCCAGATCAGCGCTAGCAGCCCGTTCAATACAATTTGAAACGCCATATGCATCTACTCCTTTAGCACGGCTTCGATGTACAGCTCGGGCCGCGCAAGCGTATCGCCCGCAAGCGACGCGTAGTCGTTCACCCATTCGGCGCCGACGCCGAGCAGGACGAGCAGCGCGAGCAGGACGGCGCACGGCGCGAGCAGTCCGGCCGGCGCGGATGCCGGGGGCGCTTCCGTCTTCGGCTCGCCCCAGAACGCGCCCATGAACAGCTTCATGAACGACAGCAGCACGAGCAGGCTCGACGCGAGCGCGACGGCCGCGCCGACGTAATGTTCGGCCTGCAGCGCCCCCTGCACGATCAGCAGCTTGCCGACGAAGCCGCTGAGCGGCGGAACGCCCGCGATCGCAAGTCCCGCCGCGAGCGTCATCCACCCGAGCGCCGGCGAGCGTTCGATCAGCCCGCCCATGCGCGGCAGCTTGTCGGTGCCGGCGAGCGCGATCAGCCAGCCGCCGAGCAGAAAGACGAGCGCCTTCGCCGGCATATCGTGCAACAGATAAAACACGACGCCGTCCAGCGCCGCTTCGGACGCCGCCGCGACGCCGAGGCCGATCAACCCGACCGCCACGACGATGTTGTAAATAAGGATGCGCGGCACGTCCTTATAAGCGATCGCCCCGAGCGCTCCGAGCGCCATCGTCGCGATGCTCATCCAGCCGATAAGCGGCCGGGTGAAATCCGGGTCGGAGGCGAACATGAGCGTGAACGTACGAACGATCGCGTAAGCGCCGACTTTCGTCAGAAGCCCGCCGAACATCGCGGCGACGACCGGCGGCGGCGCGCCGTACGAGCCGGGCAGCCAAAAGTGCAGAAACAGTCCCGCCTTCAGCGCGAACACGACGAGCAGCAGCACGGCGATGACGTTGAGCGCGCCGCCCTGCCCCGCCTCGGCGACCCGTTCGGCGATATGCGCCATGTTGAGCGTGCCGAGCGCCGCGTATAAATACGCCATCGTCGCGACGAACAGCGTCGAGGAGACGATGTTGATCAAGATATATTTGATCGACTCCCGCAGCTGCCGCTTCTCGCCGCCGAGAACGATCATCGCGTACGAGGAGATGAGCATCACCTCGAAGCAGACGAACAGGTTGAAGATGTCCCCGGTTAAAAACGAACCCGCGACGCCGACGGTCAAAAACTGCGAAAACGCATAGAAGTGGTGCTTCTCTCGCCCTTCGCCGATCGTCCGGAACGCGTAAAACGTACACGCCGCCATGACGACTCCCGTCGCGAGCACGAGCAGCGCCGCCAGCATGTCCGCGACGAACACGATGCCGTACGGCGGCAGCCAAGCGCCCATGTACAGCGTCTGAATGCCGTCGGTCCGCACCTGCTGGACGAGATGCGCGCTGGCCGCGACGTTCACGAGAACGCTGACGCCGGCGATCGTTCGCTGCGCGCGCACGTTCGCGACGAATATGAGCAGCACCGCCGTAAACAGCGGGATCAATAACGGAAAAACGACTGTATTATTCATCGTCGGCCCCCTTCAGCTGCTCCATGTCGTCCGTGCGCAGCTCCTGATACGCTCGGTACGCGAGCACGAAGAAGAACGACGTCACTCCGAAGCTGATGACGATCGACGTCAAAATAAGCGCCTGCGGCAGCGGATCCACATAAGCGCCCGCCTTCTCCCCGAGGAGCGGTGCCGCGCCTGTCTTCAGCCCCGCCATCGTCATAAGCAGCAGATGGACGCCGTGGCTGAGCATGGCGGTGCCGAGTACGATCCTCAGCAGACTCCGGCTCAATATCATGTATGTGCCGACGCTGAACAACGCGCCGATCAGTATGGCCATTAACGTTTCCATCGGTTACCGGTCCTCCCCGATCGACAGAATGATCGTCATCGTGACGCCGACGACGGACAAGAAGACGCCGAGGTCGAACAGGACGGCCGTAGCGAGCTCTTTTTCGCCTAAGAAAGGCAAATGTTTATACGCGAACGTATGGCTTAGAAACGGAACATCGAACACGAACGAGCCGACGCCCGTCAGCACCGCGATCATGAGGCCGATCGCCGTCAGCGTCCGAAAATCGATCGGCACGACGTTCCGAATCGTCTTCAAATCGAAGGCGAGCGCCAGCAGCACGAGCGCCGAAGCGGTCATGAGGCCGCCGATGAACCCGCCTCCCGGCTCGTTGTGGCCGGCGAAAAACAGATGCGCGGCGAACGCCAAGATGATGAACATGACGACCTTGGCGGCCGTGCGCAAAATGACATCATTAGCTTTCATGCGGCGACTCCCCTCCTCTCCTCTTGTTCCCCGCGCGAAGCCGCACCATGGCGTAAATGCCGAGAGACGCGATGCCGAGCACCATGATTTCCAGCAGCGTATCGAAGCCGCGGAAGTCGACCAGGATGACGTTGACGACGTTTTTGCCGCCGCCGAGATGGTAGCTTTCCCGCACGTAATACTCCGAGATGGAAGCGAATTTCGCCCCCCCGTTCACGGCCAGCGCCGTCGCCGTCACGGTTGCGCCGACGCCGAGCGCGATCAACGCGTTGCCGATGCGGAAGCGGCGCGTCGACGGCTCTTTGCGCAGCTTCGGCAAATGGTAGAAGCACAGCAGGAACAATGCGACCGACACCGTCTCCACGATCATTTGCGTCAAAGCGAGATCCGGCGCGCGGAACAGGACGAAAAACAGCACGACCATATACCCGACGGCCCCGACAAGCACGATCATCGTCATCCGGGAGCGGACGAACGGAACGGCCAGCGTGGCGAGCAGCGTCGCCGCCATCAGCAGCGCCTCGTAGATCGTCGTCTCCGACGTTCCTTCGAACGTAAAGCTCAGCGTGCCTGTCGCGATCAGGGCGCTGCCGACCGCCGCGATCATAAAGGCGAAAATGTACACCAAATACATGCGCAAGGAGCCGGTCATATAGCCGTTCGTCAGCGCGGAAGCGCCCCGCTCCAGACCGGACAGCCCTTTCTCGTAAAACGCATTAAGCGTCCATTTCCGAGGAAATGTTCCGTACACGCCCTGCCAGCGGCGGAACTGCGCGTACAGCAGCGAGCCGAGCGCGACGACGCCGATCGTCATGAACAGCTCCGTCGTCCAGCCGTGCCAGAACGTAATGTGGACGTGGAAATGTTCGTCGTGGGCGAGCAGCGTCGGCAGCAGCGCCGTCAGCGCCGGTTCGATCAGCGAGTAGCTAAGCAGGTCCGGAAACAAGCCGAATACGACAACGAGCGAAACGAGCACCGCCGGGGACAGCAGCAAACCGAGCGGCGCTTCGTGCGGCGCCTTCGGAAGCGGCTCCTCCTTGCGCTTCCCGAGGAACGTCCGGAACACGAACAAGACGCTGTACACGAACGTAAAGACGCTGGCCAGCCAAGCGAGCGCCGGGAACAAGATTCCCCACGTTTCCATCGCGAAGAAGTCCATCTTCGAAGCGTTCAGCAAGCCGGTGAAAAACATCTCCTTGCTCAGGAAGCCGTTGAACGGCGGCAAGCCGGCCATCGAGCCCGCCCCGACGACCGCGAACGTAAAGCTGATCGGCATGAGCGCGGCGAGCCCGCCCAGTTTGCGAATATCTCGCGTGCCGGTTTCATGGTCCACGATGCCGGCGACCATAAACAGCGCGCCCTTGAATGTCGCGTGGTTAATCAGGTGAAACACCGCCGCCGTCATGGCTAGCACGTACGCGTTGGACGACGCGCCGCCCCCGAACGCGAGCGCCGCCGACCCGAGGCCGAGGAGGCACATGATCAGCCCGAGCTGGCTCACGGTGGAGAACGCCAATATCGCCTTCAGGTCGGTTTGCTTCACCGCTTGGAACGAACCCCAACAGAGCGTCGCCAGCCCGAAGGCCGAGACGAGCCAAAACCATTCGGCCGAGCCGCCGAACACCGGCGTCATTCGGGCGACGAGGTACAAGCCCGCTTTGACCATCGTCGCCGAGTGCAAGTAGGCGCTCACCGGCGTCGGCGCTTCCATCGCGTCCGGCAGCCAGATGTGGAACGGGAACATCGCCGACTTCGTGAACGCGCCGAGCAGCATCAGCAGCATCGCCGGCAGGAACAGCGCGTGGTCCTTCAGGGCGTCCGCCGCGGCGATCGCGCCGCGAATGCTGAATGTGCCCGTCGCTTCGCGCAGCAGCAAGATGCCCGCGAGCATCGCGAAGCCGCCGAACACGGTAATGAGCATCGACTTGAGCGCGCCCGCCTGCGATTTCTCTCTGCGGTACCAGAACGCGATCAACAGAAACGAGGATAAGCTCGTCAACTCCCAAAACCCGTACATCGCGATAAGATTATCGGACATGACGAGCCCGAGCATCGCGCCCATGAACAACAGCAGGTACACGTAAAAGTGCCGCACTTGTTCCTTCGTTCGGGATAAATAAAAAATCGAATACAGCGTGACTAAACTGCCGATGCCCGAAATGAGCAGCGCGAACAGCAAACTCCACCCGTCCGCCACGAACGCGAGCTCGATGCCGAACGACGGCATCCACGGCAGCGAATGCGCGACCGTCTCTCCGGAGCGGACGACGGGGAGCAGCGACAGGCAGTAAGCGAATATAGCGACCGGCAGCGGCAGCACGAACCAGCCGGCGTGCGGTCGCGGCATCAACGCGCTGAGCAGCGGGACGACGATCGCCCACGCGAAAGGCGCCAATGCGGCGGCATGCAACCAAGACAACGGAATTCCTCCTATCCATGCGTATCTATCTCATTCGACCTGCCGTATAAAAATAGCTCGAAAGGCCGACCTTGATAATGGAACGTCTCCACATCATATCATTTCCAGAGGTGGGCTTCATGCTTACAAAAAAAGCGGCCGTTTGCGCCGTCATCTTCGCGCTCCTGCTCGCGGGCGCATGGCTCGCCGAACGGCAGCTCAGCGACGATCCGCGGACGGAGGCGTCGGACGGTTTGAACGACGAGGCCGCGGGGCCGCGGGCGGCGCGCGTGTATAACGCTCATCCGGAATTTCGATCCCGCGAGTATGTCAAAATTTTGCGCATCGGGGACGGAACCGAACCGATCGGCCCGTAAATCAAAAAGAACCCGTCACTCGCAGGGACGCTGCGCCGAAAATCGGCACAGCTGTCCCTTGGTGACAGGCTCCTCCATGGTAAAGCTTCGTATTCAATATATCTCCACTATACCGCAAATATCCCGGCCGTTCAATACGTCCATCCCAGACTTCGCCCGGCCCGTGGGCTTTCCCGGGTTTACGCCTCGAACGCCTTGACGCCGTCGACCGTAACGATGTTGCGGAATTCCTTCAGAAGCTCCGTCGTGATCGGGCCGGCTTTGCCTTCGCCGATGATGCGGCCGTCGACTTCGCGCACCGCGATGACTTCCGCCGCGGTGCCTGTGAAGAACACCTCGTCCGCTACGTAAACGTCGTGAAGCGTGAACGGCTCTTCCTTCAGCGGCACGCCCGTGCGCTTGCAAATGTCCATGATCGCCGCGCGCGTAATGCCTTCGAGCGCGCCGACGTACGCCGGCGGCGTGAAGACGACGCCGTTCTTGACGATGAAGATGTTGTCGCTCGACCCTTCGGCGACGTAGCCCTGCGAATTGAGCATGATCGCTTCGCCGACGCCCGCGAGGTTCGCCTGAATTTTAACGAGAATGTTATTGAGGTAGTTCAGCGATTTAATTTTCGGATTCAGCGCGTCCGGGACGTTGCGGCGCGTCGACACGGACACGGTGCGCAGGCCGTTCACGTACGCCTCTTCCGGGTAAATCGACAGTTTCTCGACGATGATGATGACGTTCGCTTTCGGCGAACGGCGCGGATCGAGACCGAGATCGCCGGGACCGCGGGACACGATGAGCCGAATGTAGCCGTCGCGCAGCTCGTTGCGGCGGATCGTCTCGACGAGCGTATCCTGCATCTCTTGGAACGAGAGCGGAATATCGAGCATGATCGACTTCGCCGAGTCGTACAACCGCTTCAGATGCTCTTTGCATTTGAAAATGTTGCCGTCGTAAATCCGAATGCCTTCGAAAATGCCGTCGCCGTACAAGAAGCCGTGATCGTATACCGATACGGTCGCCTTCTCCTTCGAAACGAATTCCCCGTTCAAGTAAATCACTTGCGCCATGAATCGCCGCACCTCCGCTTATTGAGCTCCTGTGTGATAACCATAGGCGGGGTAAGACCCCAGAATGCGCACATCGCAGCCGACGGCGCGAATTTCTTCGACCGCTCCGCGCAGCAGCACCGATTCCATCGACGCTTCCACGTCGACGTAGAAATAATACGTGCCGAGCTGACGCTTCGTCGGACGGGATTCGATTTTGGACAAGTTGAGCCGGCGCCAAGCGAAGGCCGATAACAGCTGGTGCAGGCCGCCGGGGAAATCTTCGCCGGGCATGAGCAGCAGCGTCGTCTTGACCGAGTCGGCGCCGCGCCCCTCCGGCGCGAACGCGGGAGTCGGCGATTTGCCGGCCAGCACGAATCTCGTGAAGTTGTTCTTATGATCTTGAATCGCCGGCGCGAGCAGCTTCAGCCCGTATCTGGCGGCCGCCGTCGCAGGCCCGATCGCCGCCGTGAACGGATCGTTCCGTTCGACGAGCAGCCGGGCTCCTTCCGCGGTCGAGCCGACCGCCTCCAGCTCCGCCTGCGGCAGATGCTCGCTCAGAAACTTCCGGCATTGCGCGAACGCGACCTGGTGGGACAGCACCTTGCGCAGCTGCCCATAGTCGCCTTCGAAGCCGGACAGCGCCATCAAGTTTACATGAATAGGATACACCCATTCCGTCTGGATGGGCAAATCCTGCTCGGCGACGAGCCAGTCGATATGCAGGCTGACGGAGCCTTCGAACGTGTTCTCGACCGGCACGACGCTGTAGTCGGTTTTGCCGGCGAGCGTCGATTCGAACACGTCGGCGATCGTCTTGCACGGCACGAGCCGCCAATCCATCCCCTGCAGCAGCCACGACGCCGCTTCCTCGGAATACGTGCTCGGACCGAGCACCGCCACGGAAATCGTCATGATGCGTCACCTCTCCGTTCGTCGGCGAGCCGCGCCGCCGGGGTTTCGAGCTCGAGGCCGATCGCCGAAGGCGCAAGCCACAGCAGCTCTACGGCGCCGCCTTCCGGCCCGCCCATCGCTTCGCGCATGAACGCTTCGAGCTCCGCCTTACGGCCGGCTTCGTCGTCCACGAATGCGATCGCCGTCGGGCCCGCGCCGGACAGCGCCGCGCCGAGCGCCCCGTGATCGGCCGCTTCGCGCAGCACGCGCTCGAGGCCCGGGACGAGCGGCGCCCGGTACGGCTGGTGGATCCGATCCGCCATGGCGCCGCGGAGGACGTCGAGCCGTCCGGCGGCGAACGCCGCCGTCAGCAGCGCCGCCCGCGACAAGTTGAAGACGGCGTCCGCGCGGCTCACCTGCTCCGGCAGCGCCGCCCGCGCCTTGCTCGTCAGCAGCTCGTACGCGGGGATCGCGACGAGCGTCGTCAGGCGCGGCGGCGGGTCGAGCCGGATGTGCTCGGCGCGCTCGCCGTCCCACGTCGCGGCGACGAAGCCGCCGTACAGCGCGGGCCCGACGTTGTCCGGATGCCCTTCGATCGAGGCGGCGATACGGAACAGCTCGTCCCGCGGCAGCGGCTCGCCGATCAGCGCGTTCGCGGCGCCGAGCGCCCCGACGATCGCGGCGGCGCTGCTGCCGAGCCCGCGGGCGAGCGGAATGTCGCTGTACACCGCGATGTCGAGCTCGGGAACGGATACGCCGGCTTCGTCGAACACGCGCTGCGCGATGCCGTACAGCAAATTGGACTTGTCCGTCGGCAGTCCTTGGCTTCTCGCGCCGACGAGCGAGACGGTCGTCGTATCCGCCTGCGCCAGCTCGATCCACGCGTACAGCGACAGCGCGATGCCGAGCGCGTCGAAGCCGGGTCCGAGATTGGCGGACGTTGCGGGCACCCGCGCTCTGACGCGTTCGCGGGCGCCCGCCGGCATCCTAGCCACGGGCTGCTTCCGCCTGCTGGATGGCGGACATGACGGCTTCTTCCGTCGCGGGGATGACGACCGGCTCGGCGGCTACCGTTTTAATGGCGATGTTCGGATCCTTCAGGCCGTGGCCGGTCAGGACGCAGACGACCCTGCTGCCCTTCGGCAGCGCGCCTTCGCGGTGGCGCTTGAGCACGCCCGCGATCGAAGCGGCCGACGCCGGCTCGGCGAAGACGCCTTCGTTCGACGCGATCAGCTGGTACGCCTCCAAGATTTCTTCGTCCGTGACCGCCCATACGCCGCCTTCGGACTCCGTGTACGCGTTGACCGCGAGGTCCCAGCTCGCCGGGTTGCCGATACGGATCGCGGTCGCGACCGTCTCCGGATTCGGGAACGGCTTGCCCGTCACGAGCGGGCTCGCGCCCGCCGCCTGGAAGCCGATCATTTTCGGCACGGACGTCGAGCGGCCCGCGGCGCGGTATTCTTTAAACCCTTTGTAATAAGCGGAAATGTTGCCCGCGTTGCCGACCGGAATCGCGAGATAATCCGGCGCTTCGCCAAGCGCGTCGACGATTTCGAACGCCGCGGTCTTCTGCCCCTCTAAGCGGTACGGATTCACCGAGTTGACGAGCGTGATCGGATGCTTCGACGTAATGTCGCGCACGATTTCGAGCGCCTTGTCGAAGTTGCCGTCGATCGCGAGCACCGTCGCGCCGTATGCGTACGCCTGCGCCAGCTTGCCCAGCGCGATGTTGCCGTTCGGAATGAGCACGACGCATGCGAGCCCGCCGCGCGCCGCGTAAGCGGCCGCCGCCGCGGACGTATTGCCCGTCGACGCGCACATGATCGTGCGGCTGCCTTCCTCCATCGCCTTCGCGACGGCCATGACCATGCCGCGGTCCTTGAACGAGCCCGTCGGGTTCATGCCCTCGAACTTGAAGTACAAGTCGAGCTGCAGCTTCTCCGACAGCCGGTCCGCCCGAATAAGCGGCGTATTGCCTTCGTGCAGCGTCAGCAGCGGCGTCTTCTCCGTCACCGGCAGCATGTCGCGGTATCGATCGATCAATCCCATGTATCTCATTGTGTTACGGCCCCCCGACCAAAGTCGCGCGCCGCGTCCGGCTATTAGCCGACGACGCGGTACACGCTCTTAATTTTGTTGACGACATCCATCGATTCCAGCTCTCGAATGACGTTCTTCATACCGGACATATTCGTATCGTGCGTAATAATGATGATTTCGGCTTTCGGATTTTCCTGATTCGGCTGCTGCAGAACGGACTCGAGGCTCACTTCGTTCGCCGCGAACGCCTGCGTGATTTGCGCCAGCACGCCCGCCTTGTCCTCCACGTGCAGCAGCAGGAAGAACTTGCCGAAGATGCGGTCGTCGGACTGCAGCTTCTTCTCCTTGTACGCCGTGCTGAGCGTCTTCCCGTTGACGCCCATGCGCATGTTTTTCACGACCGCCACGAGGTCCGCCACGACCGACGTCGCCGTCGGCAGGCTGCCCGCGCCGGGGCCGTAGAACATCGTCTCCCCGACCGCTTCGCCGTACACGTACACCGCGTTGAACACGCCGTTGACCGACGCGAGCGGATGCGACGTGCGCACCATAGCGGGCTGCACGCTGACGGACACCGATTCGCCGTCGCGCTCGGCGACGCCGAGCAGCTTCAGTTCGTAGCCGAGCCGTTTGCCGTACTGAATGTCTTCTTTCGTGACGCCTGTGATGCCCTTCGCGTCGACGTCGGCGAGCGAGACGTTCATCCGGAAGCCGAGCGTCGCGAGAATCGCCATCTTGCGCGCGGCGTCGAGCCCTTCCACGTCGGACGTCGGATCCGCTTCCGCGTAGCCGAGCGCCTGCGCTTCCTTCAGCACGTCCTCGTAGGAGGCGCCTTCCTGGCTCATTTTCGTCAGGATGAAGTTCGTCGTGCCGTTCACGATGCCGAACATCCGCTTAATGCGGTCGGACGAGAAGCTCTCCGTCAGCGCGCGAATGATCGGGATGCCGCCGGCGACGCTCGCCTCGTAATAAATGTCGCAGCCGTGCTCCCGCGCGATCGCGACGAGCTCCGCGCCGTGCAGCGCCATCAAATCTTTGTTGGCCGTCACGACGTGTTTGCCGCTCCGCAGCGCCCGCTCGATGAGCCCTTTCGTCAGCTCGACGCCGCCCATCACTTCGACGACGACGTCGATGTCGTCCGCCGCCACGATGTCCTCGGCTTCCCGCGTCAGCAGGCTCGAATCGAGCGCGATGTCGCGCGGCTTCTCCGTGTTCTGAACAAGCACTCTGCGAATTTCGATCGTAGAACCGGTCTGGCGGGTCAAATCGTCCCGATGGTCGTTCAAAATGCGCACGACGCCCGTGCCGACCGTTCCGAGCCCCATGAGCCCGATGCGTATGGTTTCCATAATATCCTCCTTCATGGTTCGCGTCCGGGCGAGAAATTTACCCTTGCCCGATCACGACCGCCTTCCTGACGCCTTCCGTCGCTTTCATCGCCGCCACGAGCGCGTCGAGCGCTTCGACGCCTGCGCTCGTCTCGATCGACAGCACGACGTTCGCCATCCCCTGGAGCGGTATCGTCTGGTGGATGGTCAGTACATTGCCTTCATAGGACGCTACCAGCGACAGCACGCGGGAGAGCACGCCGGACCGATGCTCCATGTCCATGGATATGGTCACGATGCGGTCCCGGTCGATGCCGCTGAGCGGGAAAATGCCGTCTTTGTATTTGTAAAACGCGCTGCGGCTGAGGCCGACGCGCTCCGTCGCCTCATGGACGGTCGCGAACTCGCCGCGGGCGAGCCGCTCCTTCACCTGCAGCGTCTTGACGAGCGCTTCCGGCAAAATATCCTCCCGCACCAAATAAAAAGGCGCGGGCCGCTGCGGATGAGCCGTGTGGCCGTGATCTCCGCCCCCCACACCTACCGCCGTCCTCTCCGAGTAGACTCGTGTTTACCCATAGTGGACATTATAACCGAAGGCGAAAACCGGAGCAATAGGCGGATGCGAAAAAACGGCCGGCCGCAGCCGGCCGACCGTGTTATTCGTGCTCGACGAACTCGAATTCGTAGTCTCCGATGCGCACGTAATGGCCGTCTTCGGCTCCGCGCTTGCGCAGCTCCCGGTCGACGCCCATGCGGCGCATAATCGTCGCGAACCGCTGCACCGCGTCGTACGACTCGAATTTCGTCCGCTTCGCGAGCCGCTCGATCGCTTCGCCTTCGACGATGAAGACGTTGTTCTCGCGGCGAATCGTGAAGCTCTCGTCCGCGCGCGTCTTCTCGAGCGTGTACACCTTCCGCTCCTCCGTCTCCGGCGTCTCCTCGACGAGCGGCGCGGCCGGCACGGCTTCGACCATGTCGGCGAGCTTATACAGCAATTCGCGGATGCCCTGGCGCGTCGCCGCCGAAATCGGAACGATCTCGATGTCTTCGTGCCCGTCTTCGTTCAGCTTGCGGCGGAACTCCTCGAGGAACAGCTCCGCCTCGGGGATGTCCATTTTGTTGGCGACGACGATTTGCGGGCGCTCGGCGAGCTTCTCGTTGTACAGCCGCAGCTCCGCGTTGATCGCGAGCCAATCCTCGTACGGGTCGCGCCCTTCCGAGCCCGACATGTCGACGACGTGCGCGATGACGCGCGTCCGCTCGACGTGGCGGAGGAACTCGTGGCCGAGCCCGACGCCTTCGTGCGCTCCCTCGATCAGCCCGGGCAGGTCGGCCATAACGAACGACCGTCCCTCCTCCACGTCGACGACGCCGAGGTTTGGCGTAATCGTCGTGAAATGGTACGCGCCGATCTTCGGCTGCGCGGCGCTGACGACGGACAGCAGCGTCGATTTGCCGACGCTCGGGAAGCCGACGAGGCCGACGTCGGCCATCACCTTCAGCTCGAGCACGATCCAGCGCTCCTCGCCTTCCTCGCCTTTCTCCGCGATATGCGGCGCCGGGTTGTTCGCCGTCGCGAAGCGCATGTTGCCGCGGCCGCCGCGGCCGCCTCTCGCGACGACGACCTCCTGGCCGTGACGCGTCATGTCGGCGATGATTTCCTTCGTGTCGTCGTCGATGACGACCGTGCCCGGCGGCACGCGAACGATCATATCTTCCGCGTTCGCGCCGTGCTGCGACTTGTTGCGCCCCTTCTCGCCTCGAGGCGCCTTGAAGTGGCGCTGGTACCGGAAGTCCATGAGCGTCCGCAGCCCTTCGTCGACGCGGAATACGACGTCGCCGCCGTCCCCGCCGTCCCCGCCGGACGGACCTCCTTCAGGCACATATAATTCCCGGCGGAACGTGGCGACGCCGTCGCCCCCGTCCCCGCCTTTCACAAATATTTTCGCAAAATCGACAAACATCGTTGTCCTCCTGTCACCCCGCGGCCGAAAGCCGCACCTTGACCGTCGCTTCGTCGGCGTCGAACGCCGCTTCCAGGACGCAGGCGGGCGCAATCAGCCTCAGCTGCTTTTTCAACTCGGCGATCGTCCGCCCCATCGCGCCGGCGGAGTACGATCCTCGATACGTAAACACGATCGACGGCTCCGCCTCGCCGCATTCGAACGCGCAGAGCAGCTCGTTGTCCGAGCCTTGCGCGCCTTTCTCCGCCGCTTCTTCGAAGCCTTCCAGCAGCCGCCGGACGGCGAGCTCCGCCGCCGACAACCCTTGGCCTCGCAGCGCGAACGCATCGTCGATGCGGTAGCCGAACGCGAACCTGCGAATGCGCGCCCGCGCCGTAAGCAGCGCTTCGACGAGCCCCGGCGCCTCCAGCTTCGACGTACGGCTCTCCTCGGCCATCTTTTGCTTTAGCTTTTCCACGCAACCCGCTAATTTATCATACTTCCGCAACTGCACGTACCCGACGATCATCTGCAGATCGTTCAACCAATCGTGCCGCGCGTGACTCATCGTATCGATCCATAACCGGCGCTGCTCGTCCAGCAAATGGCTGTCCGCGTCGCGCCGTTCCGCGTGTTCCATGCCTCGGTTCCCCATTTCAAGTCCGGCAATCCGGTTCTTTTCCATCAAGTATACCAGACTTTTCCTTCGCGGACAGCATTAACGTTACGATCCGTTTTATGTAAAAAGCCCCGGCCGAAGGGGCCGGGGCTAAACGTCTATCGACGCCGGGATTACTTCTCCAACGTTGCCGCTACCGGAGCGGTCTCAACCGGGTACACGCTGACCTTCTTGCGGTCGCGGCCCCAACGCTCGAACTTCACGACGCCGTCGATCTTCGCGAACAACGTGTCGTCGGAGCCGATGCCTACGTTGTTGCCCGGGTGGATCTTCGTGCCGCGCTGGCGAACGAGAATGCTACCGCCCGTCACCGTTTGGCCGTCGGCGCGCTTCACGCCGAGACGCTTCGCGATGGAATCGCGGCCGTTCTTCGTCGAGCCTACGCCCTTCTTGGAAGCGAACAACTGAAGGTTCAATTTCAACATGGTGCCAACCTCCTTCTTTATACGTAGTATTCTTTCATCCTTATATGTTTACCGTACGATTGTTCAATCGATTGCAGCATGACGACCATCGACTCCAACAACAGCTGCAAGGAGTCTCGCTTCGCGTCCGGCAATTCGTCCGGCACGGCGACATGCAGCAGCCCGTCTTCCATGCGCGCCGAGAGCTCGACGCCGACGACCGCTTCCGCCGCATTGACCGTTCCGACCGTTACCGCCGACACGCCCGCGCAGACGATGTCCTTGCCCGACTCGGCGAAGAACGCATGTCCTTCGACTCGAAATCCGGCGATTCGCCCGCTCGCTCGCTCCCTGCCGATCTCCACGCGGATCAACCGATCAAATCCTCTTAGCCTTGGATTTTCTCGATCGTAACCTTCGTGTACGGCTGGCGATGGCCTTGCTTGCGGCGATAGTTTTTCTTCGCCTTGTACTTGAAAACGATGATCTTCTGACCTCTGCCGTTCTTCTCGACTTTGCCCGTAACGACTGCGCCCGCTACGATCGGCGCGCCCAGCGTCAGGCCTTCGCCGTTGCCCACTGCGAGCACTTGATCGAACGTCACCGTTTCGCCTTCCGAAGCGTCGAGCTTCTCGATGTAGATCACATCGCCCTCTTGCACTTTGTACTGCTTACCGCCTGTTTCAATAATCGCGTACATCTCTGCACCTCCCTCAAAAGTATAAGACTCGCCTCATCCCAGGTGGCCCTTCGATCGAAGAACGCTTCAAACCCGATAAGCGCGGTGGTCGTAAGACGACGCACTCGAAGAGTATAGCACAAGCGCCTGATCTACGTCAACGCGGAAGTTCTCACTTTGCCGCGGCCGCCGCATGTTTTGCAAGGGACGAAGAACATCATGTCTTTCTGCTCGCGAACCTTCTTCCGCGTCATCTCGAGCAAGCCGAGCTTCGTCCAGCCGACGATGTGCGCTTTCGTCCGGTCCTTCTGCACCGCCGCCTCGAGCGCTTCGATGATGCGGCGCCGGTTCTCCTCGAGCTCCATGTCGATGAAATCGATGACGATGATGCCGCCGATATCGCGAAGGCGCAGCTGCCGGGCGATCTCCTCGGCCGCTTCGATGTTCGTCGTCAGCACCGTTTCTTCGAGGTTCGTCGTGCCGGTGTATTTGCCGGTGTTGACGTCGATGACGGTGAGCGCCTCCGTCTGGTCGATGACGAGGTAGCCGCCGCTTGCGAGCCACTGCTTCGGCTGCAGCGCGAGCTCCAGCTGGTTTTTGACGCCGAACGCCTCCATGACGGGCTTGCCGCCTTCATGCAGCCGGACTCTTTCGGCGAGCTGCGGAGCGATCGTTTCCAGCATCCGCTTCGCTTCTCGGAGCCGCTCCGGGCTGTCCACGACCATCTCGTCCATCTGCTCGTTGACGACGTCCCGTATCAAGCGCGGCAGCAGCTCCTCGTCGGTATACACCTCGCTCGGCGCCGCCGCTCGCGCGGCCATCGCCTCGATGCGGCGCCACCGTTCGCGCAGCAGGTTCATGTCGCCCTCAAGCGCCTCGAACGCTTCGCCGTTCGCCACCGTGCGCAGAATGACGCCCTCGCGCTCCTGGCACAGCTTCTCGCCCAGCGCCTTCAACCGGCGCCGCTCTTCCTCTTCTTCGATTTTCTTGGACAGCGCGATATACCCCGCTTCGGGCATATAAACGAGCCAACGCCCCGTCAGCGCGTAATGCGTCGTCACGCGGGCTCCCTTCGTGCCGACCGGCTCGCGCACGATCTGCACGAGCAGCTCGTCCCCGGCCCGCACGAGCGTATCGATCGACGGCTTCACCTTCGGCTGGTGCTCCAAATGCGCCGGCAGCAAATCGTCGATGTACAAAAACGCGTTCTTTTCCAGTCCGATGTCGACGAAGGCGGCTCCCATGCCCGGCAGCACGTTGACGACGCGCCCCTTATAGATGTTGCCGACGAGTTTGCGCACGTTCGGCCGCTCTACGAAAAACTCGGTCAGTTTGCCGTCCTCGAGCAGCGCCACGGTCGTTTCGTCCCGTCGGCCGTGCACCACGATCTGTTTCAAGGAACACGTTCCCACCTTTATGTCTCGAGAATTTGTTTTCGAAAATGTCCCTCTATTCTACATGAAAAGCTCGGATACTGCACGATGTTGCTCTTCCCCGGTGTAATACGCGGCGCACCGGTCTTCGGGCACGACCGCGAGCACCCGTCCCGCCGCGGTCATGACGACGATCCAATGCAGCCGCTCCCGCCGAAGCAGCCGAACGACGGCCGCCAGCGTCAAGCTCGGATCGACCCACAGCGGATCCGCGCGGACGCCCCGCTGCGTCCACTGCCTCACCCGCTCCGCCCGTCCCAGCAAAAACCGGACGAACCGGTACGGCAGCGTCTGCCATTCGTTCCAATTCGAATACGTAAGGAACGCCCCGATCAGCGCCGCGTTCATATAGACGCCGTCCGACCCGAGCCGCGTCGCCGCGAAGCCGAACAGCGCGGCGCTCGCAAGCAGCGACCAGAACGTCGTCACCTTCAGCGTCCGGTAAAACGGCAGCGCAAGGCTGACCAGCGCGCGGAGCAGCTTGCCGCCGTCGAGCGGCAGCACCGGCGCGAGATTGAACAGCATGATCGTCAAATTCGCTTGGGCGAAAAAGACGGTCCACGCGTGCGACCAGATGCCTGCTGCGTTCATCAGGTAGGCGAAGCCGATCATCAGCGCGTTCATCGCCGGCCCGGCGGCCGCCACAAGCGCCTCCTCCCGCGCGGGAATGGAGCCGTCCTCGTCGGTGACCGCCACCCCGCCGAACGGCGTCAGCAGCACCTCCTGCAGGCGCCAGCCGAACTGCTTCGCCATCGCCGCATGTCCGATCTCATGGATGAGCACGATGCCGAACAGGGTGATCACTTCCAAGAATCGCCCCGTGATCGCCGACAGCGCCAGCACCAGCACGAACAGCGGGTGCAGCCGAAACCGGGCCCCCAGCCACCTCTCAAAGCGCCACAACATCGGACGGATCAATAAAGCTGTTCCCTTTTTTCACGGCGAAATACATGAGACCCCCCGCATCCTCCTCGGACGCCGGGCGGACGAAGCCGATCGTCGCGCCCGCTTCGACCCAATCGTCCTTCGCCACGGCGATCTCGCCTAAATAGCCGTATACGGTTTCGAGCCCGCCCGGGTGGCGGATGACGATCGTCTGTCCCGTCTCCTGCGTCTCGCCCGCGTACACGACGAGCCCGGCGTCCATCGACGCCACCGACGAGCCGCTCGTGCGGACGACGACGCCCGCGCCGGAGCGCACGCCGCCGAACGGCTCGACGATGCGCCCCGCCACCGGCGCGACATACGCGCGCCCGACGTCGGCGCCGACCCGCTCCGCCTCCGGCGCGGCGCGGTCCCACGCCGGCAGGAACGACGGCAGCTCGCCGAAGCGCGCCTCGTACCACGCGTACACGTCCTCGGAACGAAGCTCCTGCGTGAGCGCCGCGCGGACGAACGCTTGTCCCCGTTCGACGGCCGGATGATCCCATTGGAACAGCGCCCAGACGGCGGCAAACAAGAGCGCAGCGCCCGCCGCCTGCGCTCTCAGCGCCCCGCCCGTCCGGCCCCGGCTTTGCCACGGATTCGACCCGTGATACCACGCGTATTCGGGATCCTCCCGAAGCAGCCGCTCGTGTTCGCGCTCTTGCTCCATCAGGTCGTCTTCCGGGGATCGGCGATACGATCCGCTCGCGATATGTTGAATCCGCTGTGTCTTTCGTCTCCGCAAATCGTCCATATGGTCCATAGCCGATTCATTCCCTTCCTCTACCGCGGAATTGTTAGCCATCGCACTATCATCCTATGAGTTGTCCAACGCCCGTATGAAAAAAACGCCCGAATCCGTTGGATTCGAGCGTGTTCAGGCGACGTCGTCGAGCGGGGGATCGTCGTGCACGCGTATGGACAACGCGAGACCGATCGACAGCATGTTAATGATGAGGGACGAGCCCCCGTACGATACGAACGGAAGCGTGATGCCCGTCAGCGGCAGCAGTTCGAGGAACATGCCGATGTTTTGGAAAATTTGGAACACGAGCATCGAGACGATGCCGGTTATCACGTACGACCCGCCGCGATCCGTCGTTTGGATCATGATGAGAATGAGCCGGTAAATGAGCAAGAAATACAGCAGCAAAATCGCCGACGCGCCCAAAAACCCGAACTCCTCGCCGATGACCACAAAGATGGAATCCGAATAGGTATACGGAATTCTGCCCGTGTGGACGGAGGTGCCGTTCATGAAGCCTTCGCCGAACAGCGCGCCCGAGCCGATCGCCATGAGCGAATTGTTGACCTGCCACTTGTCGTTGGACGTCGCCCGATCCGGGTACAAGAACGCGTCGATTCGCGCCATCCAGTGGCTCGCGCCCATTTCGCTGAGGAAACGCTCAATCGGCTCATGGAACGTCTCGATGAGCGAAATCGCGCCGTACGCCCCGCCCGCGGCGAGCGCAAGGCCGAGCAGCACATGGATGTATTTGACGCCCCCGATCCAGAGCATGCCCGCCAAAATGACGACGTAAATGATCGCATTGCCGAGGTCCGGCTGGATGACGACCCAGATGAACGGAATGAATACGAGCAGCCCGACGGGAACGACGTCCCGGAGCAGCTCGAGCGGTTCGCCGAGCTTGCGGGCGAGCACGAACGCGACGGTGACGATAATGACGAGCTTCACGAATTCGGCCGGCTGCACGTTCAACTGGATGCCCGGGATTATGAACCAGCCGCGCGCATTGTTGATCGTCGCTCCGAAAAAATAGACGGCAATCAAGCTCAAAACGCCGATGCCGTACAAATACGGCGCGATTTTCAGGATCACTCGGTAATTCAGCATCGACGTTCCGAACAACACGAGAAACCCGAAAGCGTAAAACAGCATGTGCCGAACGTGGATCCCTTCGAACTGGGTATTATGCACGGCGCTGTACACGATGAACGTGCTCGCGACCATCAGCGTCCCGAGGATGGCGACGATCGCCCAGTCGATTTTTTTCAGCTTATTGACGAAAATCATGATCAGCCGGCGAAAAACTTCTTAATGCGCTGCAGGACGCCCAGCTTTTGCTGCAGCGGCATCAGCGGCACCGTGTCGCCCAAGATGCGGCGCGCGATATTGCGGTACGCGATCGCTGCGCGGGAATCCGGGTTCATGACCGTCGGTTCGCCGCTGTTGGACGCTTTGATCACGAGCTCGTCGTCCGGCACGAGGCCGAGCAGGTCGATCGCCAGCACGCTGCAAATTTCGTCGATATCGAGCATGTCGCCGTTCTTCATCATGTGCGGACGGATCCGGTTGATGATCAGCTTCGGAGCTTCGATTCGCTCCTTCTCCAGCAGGCCGATGATCCGGTCCGCGTCGCGCACGGCCGATTTCTCCGGCGTCGTGACGACGATCGCCCGGTCCGCGCCGGCGACCGCGTTCTTGAAGCCTTGCTCGATGCCCGCCGGACAGTCGATAATGACGTAATCATGCTCTTTCTTCAGCTCGAGCACGACGTCGCGCACCTGCTGCGGCGTCACTGCATTCTTGTCCTTCGTTTGCGCCGCGGGGATGAGATACAACTCATCGAACCGTTTGTCTTTGATCATCGCTTGGTTCAAGCGGCAGCGGCCCTCGATGACGTCGACGAGATCGTAGATGATCCGATTTTCCAGGCCCATCACGACGTCCAAATTCCGCAGCCCGATATCGGTGTCGACCATGCACACTTTTTTACCGAGCAGCGCGAGCGCCGTGCCGACGTTTGCCGACGTAGTCGTCTTGCCGACGCCGCCCTTCCCCGATGTAACCACGATCGCCTCTCCCATGAGGATCACTCTCCTTTGCTAGTGCCGAGTTGCGGCCGAATGCGGTGCAACTGATGTATTTTGTCGATCTCCATGACGCCTTCCCGCAAATACGCGAATTCCATGAACGCTTCCTGGAAGCCCCATTCGTCCGGCGGACGGGAGACGACGCCGGCGATGCGCAGCTGCGTCGGGCGCAAATGCGATGCGGCGATGACCGCGTCCTCGTCGCCGCCGATGCCCGCGTGCGCGAGCCCCCGCAGGGAGCCGAGAATCAAAATATGCCCGGTGGCCGTAATGGTCCCCCCGGGATTGACGTCCCCGATCAACAGCACGTCGCCGTCGTAATGCAGGCTTTGGCCCGAACGGACGATGCCCGATATCGTCTTCATGCCCGGCGGGAAGGCGAACGGCGCGCTTCCCTCTTCCGGATCGCTTTGAATCGTCTGCACGAGCAGGTTGCCGCGGAACGCGAACGCGCCCTTGACGGCGTCCTTCGTTTCGTCGGTGGCGGGCCTTTTGCCGAGCTTGACGTGAACGTGGACGATCGGTCCCGTTAAAAAGTGACTGTGCGTATGCTCCAATTTATGCGATAAATCCGACAGCACGTCCGAAAGCGGCGCTTCGTCGTCGAGCACGAAAAGTAAACCTTCTTTGACGCCTTTGATCGTAACGAGCGATTTCGTGGATGACATGGACTTTCGGTACGCCTCCCTCTACGCCTATACCAATTCGGTTTCTCCCCGCCAAATTCCTGCCGCGCGTTATTCTTCGTCTTCCGTTCGTTCGGCTCTCGGCACCTCGAGCCATTTGCGCGCGGGGATGTAGAGCGTTAACGCGAGAAACAGGCTGATCAGGATGCTAGGCAGCATGCCGTGCACGAACGTCCAAGAGAAATCGTCGTCGATGACGTTAAATAATCGATAAATCGCGAAGCTGGAAGTCTCGTACAGCAGCAGTGCGGATAATTGCACGAGAAACACGGAAAATAAACTGACGGCGCTGGGACGAAGAATGAGTCCGGCGAAATACGCGGAGAGCGCGTAGGTAAAGGCGTTCGCTCCGACCATATGTCCGTAAAATTGGACGTCCTGCAGCAAGCCGAAGGCGAGCCCGAACAGGGCGCCGCCGTGACGGTTCGTCAGGATGGCGATGTAAACGATCGCAATCAGTACAAGCTTCGGATAAATCGACAGGCTGTAGCGCCATTCGGGGGGGATGATCCAAGGCAGCAGCGAGCTTTCGGCCACGAACAGCGCCAGCAGCATCAGCGCGGTCAGCACCCATTTTCTCAGTTTGGCGTTATTCAAGGTCCGGCACCTCGACGACGAACACTTCCCTGAGGTGCGCGAACTGCGCGGCCGGCTCGATCGTCGCCGTGTGGGTCAAACCGAACAAACCTACGCTGCGGTCGAGCACTTTGCCGATGACGATCCCTTCCGGGAATAGATCTCCCGATTTGGACGTCACGATCGTATCGCCGACTTCCATCTCGTCGTTCTGATCGATCATGCTCATGAGCAGCGTGCCTTTCTCGGCGTTGTACTCCACAATCATGCCGAACGATTTCCCCTCCCGACCTTGCACCGTCGCCGGAATGCCCCGTATGGTGCCGTCTTCCCCGTTCAAGTCGGTAATGAGCTGCACGTTCGACGTGAACGGTTGCACGCGGACGACGCGGCCGATCAGCCCGTCGACGGTCAGCACCGCCATGTCTTCCTTAATGCCGTCCCGCTCGCCCAAGTTGATGCGAACGACCCGGTTGTACCGGTCCGTGCTTTCCGAAACGACCTGCGCGATGCGGTATTTGTAGTTGTTGGCCTGCTTTTGGCGCTCGGTAAAGTTCAGCATTTCCTTCAGCCGCTTGTTTTCGGCCTCCAGATCGTTCAACCGTGCCGTGTCTCTCGCGTATTGCGACAACGTAAGTCGCAGCGCCTGATTTTCTTCGTACACCGTTTTGAGGCGCCGCACGTCCTCGAAGAAGCCGGCGACGGCGCGCGACGGACGGTAGACGATCGCTTGCGCGAACGCTACCGTGTCGGTCAGCACCTTCTCCGGCCATGTGGAGGCGCCTCTTACGGTTAGGCTGAAACCCATCAACGCGATGAATACCATGATCGCGGACAGCAGCAGAAACAGCCTTTTGTTCCCCATGAACTTAAACATCGTTCCCCATGCATCCCCTCACCGCTTTGAACCTAGCGTGCCAAACTCGGCGCCGTTATCTCCGCGAACGTGAGGCTGGCCCCGACCTCGTTTTGAATAAGTGAATGTTTTCCAACGCTTTGCCGGTGCCGATCGCCACGCAGTCTAGCGGGTTTTCCGCTACGACGACCGGCATGCCCGTCTCCCGTGCCAGCAGCTTGTCGAGGTTGCGCAGCAGCGCCCCGCCGCCGGTGAGCACGATGCCGCGGTCCATGATGTCCGCGGACAGCTCCGGAGGGCATTTCTCGAGCGTCACCTTCACCGCGTCGACGATCGCGCCGACGGTGTCGGCGAGCGCCTCGGTCACTTCGTCGGCGGATACCGAAATCGTCTTCGGCAGCCCGCTTACGAGGTCGCGGCCGCGAATTTCGATCGATTCGGGCTGCTGCACCGGCAGCGCGGAGCCGATTTCCATCTTCAACTGCTCGGACGTGCGCTCGCCGATCATCAAGTTGTACGTGCGTTTGATGTATTGGATGATCGCCTCGTCCATTTCGTCGCCGGCGACGCGAATCGAACGGCTCGTGACGATGCCGCCGAGCGAAATGACGGCGACTTCCGTCGTCCCCCCGCCGATGTCCACGACCATGCTGCCCGTCGGCTCCCATACCGGCAGGTTCGCGCCGATCGCCGCCGCGAACGGCTCCTCGATCGTGTAGGCCTCCTTCGCGCCCGCTTGACGCGTCGCGTCTTCGACCGCCCGCTTCTCGACGGCGGTGATGCCGGACGGCACGCAAACCATGACGCTCGGATGGCGCGGGAACAGCGATCGCTGTTTTTGCGCTTGGCGGATGAAATACTTGATCATCGTCGCCGTCGTATCGAAATCGGCGATGACGCCGTCTTTCATCGGCCGCACGGCCCTGATGTTGCCCGGCGTCCGGCCGATCATCCGTTTCGCTTGCTCGCCGACCGCCTCGATTGTTTTTGTATCTGTGCGCAGGGCCACCACGGACGGCTCCCTGACGGTGATTCCTTTGCCTTTGACGTACACGAGCGTATTCGCTGTCCCGAGATCGATCCCGAGATCTTTCGTGCTGAAACCGCCGAACATGTAGGCAACTCCCTTCTGCTCCACCCTAAGTAAGACAATCTTTTTAATTATAACATCAGGGTGCCCGGACAATGCAAATGTCGCTGGTCCCACCCCAGTCTAACCTAACCGCTTCCGCCCCTGCTGTCGGCCGGATAAGGAACATTTGTCTCTTACTGACCGCTTCAGGTCCCGCCGACCGCCGGATAAGGAACATTTGTCTCTTACTGACCGCTTCGGTCCCCGCCAACCGCCGAATAACGAACATTTGTCTCTTACTGACCGCTTCGTACCCCGCCGACCGCCGGATAAGGAACATTTGTCTCTTACTGACCGCTTCGGACCCCGCCGACCGCCGGATAAGGAACATTTGTCTTTTGCAGACCGCTTCGGTCCCCTCCGACCGCTGGATAAGGAACATTCGTCTCTTACAGGTCGCTTCTGTCCCCGCCAACCGCCGGATAAGGAACATTTGTCTCTCACAGGTCGCTTCTGGTCCCGCCGACCGTCGGATAAGGAACATTTGTCTCTTACTGACCGCTTCGGTGCCCGCCGACCGTCGGATAAGGAACATTTGTCTCTTATTGACCGCTTCAGGTCCCGCCGACGGCCGAATAATGAACATTTGTCTCTTACTGACCGCTTCGGACCCCGCCAACCGCCGGATAAGGAACATTTGTCTCTTACTGACCGCTTCGGTCCCCGCCGACCGCCGAATAAAGAACGTTTGTCTCATATTGACCGCTTCTGGTCCCGCCGACCGCCAGATAAGGAACATTTGTCTCTTACTGACTGCTTCGGTCCCCGCCGACCGTCGGATAAGGAACATTTGTCTCTTATTGACCGCTTCTGGTCCCGCCGACGGCCGAATAACGAACATTTGTCTCTTACTGACCGCTTCGGACCCCGCCGACCGCCGGATAAGGAACATTTGTCTCTTACTGACTGCTTCGGACCCCGCCGACCGCCGGATAACGAACATTTGTCTCTTACTGGCCGGTTCTATCCCCGCCAACCGCCGGGTAAGGAACCTTCGCTCGGCGGTAAGCGCAATTCTGCGCCTAATCGACGCCCCCGGGGCCGTGATCCTTACTTTAAGCGGAATTTTGCGCCTATTGCGCCCGTGAAGCCCCAAATCCTAACGAATAAGCGCAATTCTGCGCCTAATCAACGCCCCCGGGGCCGTGATCCTGACATTAAGCGCAAATTTGCGCCTATCGGGCCCACGAAGCCCCAAATCCTGACGAATAAGCGCAATTCTGCGCCTAATCGACGCCCCCGGGGCCGTGATCCTTACATTAAGTGCAATTTTGCGCCTATCGGGCCCGCGAAGCCCCAAAACTCCGCACGCCAAACAAGCGGCCGTCCGCGTTCCCCCGTCACATGTCCCCCCGCTCTTTTAAACTTACGTAACTGCGGTCGCCAATAATGACATGGTCTAACAATTCGATACCTATAATATGACCCGCCTCGGACAGCCGATGCGTTAATTGAATATCTTCCGGGCTCGGCGTCGGATCGCCGCTCGGGTGATTATGTACGCAAATGATCGACGCGGCGCTCCGCTTGATCGCCGCCCGGTACACCTCGCGCGGATGCACGATCGTCGCGTTGAGGCTGCCGACGGACAGCGTCTCCCGTCCGACGACTCGATTTTTCGTGTTCAGGAACAGCACGACGAAATGCTCCTGCTGCAAATACCGCAGGTCCTCCCTCACGAGCGCCGCCACGTCTTGGGGCGAGCGGATCGCCGGCGACGCCTCCAGGTCGGCGCGGGCGACCCGCTTGCCGAGCTCCAGCGCCGCCAGCAGCTGGAGCGCTTTGGCGCTGCCGACGCCGCGCTGCTCGCACAGCTGCTCGACGCTGCGATCGGCCAACCCCCGCAGGCCGCCCGCTTCGCGCAGCAGCCGATGCGCCAGCGTCACGGCCGACTCGCGCTTCGTGCCCGTCCGCAGCAAAATCGCAAGCAGCTCCGCGTTGCTGAGCGCCGACGCGCCGATGCGCAGCATCCTCTCGCGCGGTCGCTCCTCCGCCGGCACTTCCCGCAGCAACAACGTATCCATCCTCGCATCCCCCGCCTCGCTCCAAAAGTACCCCAATTATAGGAGCGAGGACGGCGCCGCACAACAAAAACGAACCCGTAACGGAAGAAGATTCCGTTACCGAACACCGAACGTTACAGCGCCCGCTGGCCGTATTCGCGTTCGAGCATATCTGCGAGCAGCGACACAGGCAAGCCGACGACCGTGAAATAGTCGCCTTCCATCCGTTCGACGAGCACGGCGCCGATGCCTTGAATTGCGTACGAGCCCGCCTTGTCCATCGGCTCGCCCGTCGCGATATACCGCCGAATGCGCTCCGCGTCCATCGGCTTCATCCACACGCGCGTCGCCTGATGCGCCGCCGCGCGGCGTCCCGTCGCCGCGTCCACGAGCGCGAGGCCGGTGTACACCTCATGCGAGCGCCCCTGCAGCGAAGCGAGCATCGACGCCGCGTCGTCCGCATCCCGCGGTTTCCCGAGCGCGCGGCCGTCCAGCACGACGATAGTGTCCGAGCCGACGATGATGCCTTCGCGGCCCTCGGGCAGACGCTCCCGCACGGCGAGCGCTTTGCGCAGGCTCAGTTCCTCGACGATGCGCGCCGGCTCCCAATCGGGCTCCGTCGTTTCGTCCGCGTCGCTCGGCAAGACCTCCACCGGCATGCTGAGCAGTCGGATCAGCTCCTGCCGCCGGGGCGAGCCGGAGGCGAGAATCAACGTTTTCATCCCTTGTTCCATTCGTTTCGCTTACCGCCTTTCGTTCGCGTTGCGCGCTACATTTTTCGATAAATCCAAATCGCGGCGGCGAGCCCTGCGATGCTCAGCAAATTTAGGGTAACCGCAAACTGAAGATCGTATCGAATTACCTGCAAATCGGCTTTCGGCTCCCAGTTCAGCTCGGCGGACGTCGTCAGAAACGACAGCGCCGGCACGTCTTTCAGGAGCTGGCCGGCGATCGAGCCGGCGAGCAGCCCCGCCGCGATCAACACGACAAGCATGAGGCCGTTCTTTTTCATCGGTTGTTTCATGAATGGACAGACTCCTTCGATTCCCGCGCGGGAAACAGCTCCCTCTTGCGGCGCAGCGTGATAGATAAGTTTCGCTAGACACTAGACTATTATACCGTTCCTTCGCGAACCTGCGAAGCGCAGGCCCGGAGGCCGCAGCAAAATAGTACATCTTACCTGCTTACAATCAATAGTTAACCTATTAAAATATGAGCGGGAGGGGTTTCCATTGAAAAAGCTAGTAACGACGCTTGCCGTCGCCGTCAGCCTGTTCTCGTCTCCGTACATAGGACAGGCCGCCAAAGTCGTGGTCGACCCCGGCCACGGAGGCAGCGACCCGGGCGCCGTCGGTATCAACGGCCTGTACGAAAAAACCGTCAATAACGAAATCTCTTGGCGTTTGCGTGACCTGCTCGTCCAGCACGGGTACGAAGTAGTGATGACGCGCGACGTCGATAAAACGCTCTCGCTAGCCGATCGGGTAACGGCGTCGATGGCGGCGGACGCCGATTTGTTCGTGTCGATCCACGCCAACGCGCATCCGTCGACCAGCGTGCGCGGCACGATGGTGCTCTACCACGACGCCTCGAAACCGAACCCGGATTACCCGGCCAGCGAGGCGATGAAAGCTCTTACCCCGGAGAGCAAACGTCTCGCCCAGCTCGTGCTGTCCTCCGTTCTGGAGCAAGTGCCGAACGAGAACCGCGGCATCGTACCGAGCTCGGCGTACGTCGTCCGCATGGGCAACATTCCGAGCATCCTCGTCGAAACCGCGTTCCTGTCGAACGCGCAAGACGCGCAGCTGTTGTCCTCGTCGATGATCCGAGAGAAATACGCGCTCGGCATTTTGAACGGCATTCTCAAATATTTGCCCCCGATCTTCAGCGACATCGGCCGGCACTGGGCCAAAGAGTCGATCGTCCGGCTGAACGAGCAGGGCATCGCGAACGGCGATAACGGCAAATTTTATCCCGACCGCCCGCTGACGCGGGCCGAGCTGATGGCGTTCGTCGACCGAGCGTTCGGTCTTCGCGCCGCAGGGCCGGACGTGACGATCGCGGAGCATACGGACATGGACCATTCCGTGACCGAGGACGTGTACGAGAGCGAGGAAGCGATCGCGCAGCCCGCGCCGGAACCCGCGCCGACGTTCAGCGACCTGTCCGAGACGCACTGGTCGTACGAGCTCATGCGCAAAGCCGTCGAAACCGGCGTGCTTTCCGGCTACCCGGACGGTACGCTCCGGCCGGACGCCCCGGTGTCTCGGGCCGAAGTCGCGGTCGTGCTCGACCGCCTGCTCGGCACGGCGATCGCGGGCTCGACGTACGACGTATCGTTCCGCGACGTCACGTCCGACAACTGGGCGTACACCTCGATCATCCGCCTGGGCGGCGCCGGTCTCGTGCGAGGCGTAGAGCCTGAATTGTACGGTCCCGACCGCAAAGTGACCCGAGCCGAGATCGCGACGATGGTCGACCGCCAGCTGCAGCGGGGCAACCTCGAATAACTTCGCAGCGAAAAAAGACCTTCCGCAAGCCGAGAAACCGGCTTCGGAAGGTCTTTTGCGCATGCGCATCGGCGATTACATCGTCGCGATCGTCGTCAGCAGTTGCTTCTCCGCGATCAAATAGTCCATCAAAGCGCTCTGGGCGCTCCACAGGTACGCATGATCCGGGTGCGTCGCATATTCCTCGATGGCGACGACCGCGTTCAGCAGCGCGCCGTCCATGCGGTCGAGCATCGGGCGCGCTTCGGACGGCAGCCCTTCCGCCGCCGTCGAGGACAGCTCCGACACCGCGCGATGGTCCGTCTTCAGCTTCTCGAGCGTCGCCCGTTCCGGCGCGACCGCCGCGTCGCCCTCCAGGTGAACGAGCGTCAAGTCGCCGATCATGCGCACAAGCTCGCTCCCCCGCGTCACGTACCCGGCGAGCGCGTCCGCGGAGCCGTCGGCCCAGCGCACCTGGCTGACCGCCGGAAGCTCGTACGGCTTGACGTACACTTCGACGCCGGCCGACTGCAGCTTCACCCCGGCCCGGAGCGCCGCGTCCCGGTCGGACGTGACGCCCGCGTACACGTAGAACCGGTCGCCCTCCTCGATCGTCGCGGCGAGTCCCTTGCTCTTCATGTCGTCGGCGAGCGCCCGCGCGCTCGTCAGCGTCTCGAATACGCCGTTCTGCAGCAGCCACATGCGACGCTCCGGCAGGTCGATCGTCGCCGTTGCCGCTTCGACGGCGTCCGCCTCCTCGCCTTCGACTGCGGCGCTCCCCGGCTGCTCGGCCGAGGGCGTCCCGCTCTCCGCCGCGGGGGCGCTCACCGCGCCGGCGGCGGCGTCGAGCAGGCCGTCGAGGCCGCTTCGCTCCGGCTCGCCGGTGAAAAACTGCAGCACGAACGTGCCGAACAGCACGCCGGTCGCGACCGCGCCGACGACGGCGCCCGCCACCTTCCACCAGGCCGGGCCGTCGTCCGGACCGCGGCGATGGGGGACGGCCCGGCCGGCCCGATCGGTCCGCGGCCGATCGCCGCGCGCCGGCAGCTCGCCGCGCCAATACCCCGCCTCGGCGTCCGCATCGTCAGCTTCGGCTTCGTCGACTTCCGGCGCATACGGCCGAGGCGGCGGCGCCGCGCGGCGCGATCCGGCCGAACGCCGGCCGCCGTCGATCGCGCGAAGCGGCGGCGAAGGCGGCTCGCTCTCCCGGATAAGCCGCTCCAGCTCGTCCGCCTCAGCGCTGGACGCGTCGTTCCAAGCGCCGTAGTCGTACGGGTACTCCGGTTCGACGCGGCGCGGCGGCGACAGCCGAGGCGTCTCCTTCTCTTCGAGAAGGACCGGCTCCTCCGACACTTGAAACTCGAAATGCTTCAGCGGGATGACGTTGCTCTCGGGGCTCGCGGAGCGCCCAACCGCTTCGACGCGTTCTTTCCCCGGTTCCGTCCCCTGTCCTGCCGCCTGCTCTGTTCCTTGTACGGCCCCCGCCTCCGGCTCGCCGCCGTGGCCGGACGCTTGTCCGGCCGGGGGGCGCCGCGTATGTTCGAAACGATATGTAATTCTCGCTTTGCTCATGCGTCTCGCTCCCTTGTCCATTCTCCCTATCAACATATGATAGAGGGAGCGAGATTATGATGAGCTTTTTTTGCGAGAGATCGTGATTTCCGCGCGGCGTCCGCCCTAAGCTTCCCTGGCCTTCAGCGCGGCGGCGAGGTCGATCGCGACTTTCCAAATGTCGCCCGCCCCCATCGTCAGCACGAGATCGCCCGGCTTCACGGTGCGCTCCAGATACTCGAGCACCTGCTCCTTCGTGGAGATGTGCGAGACGTTCGGATTGCTGTTCTGCCGGATGAGCTCCGTCAGCCGACCCGCGGTGACGCCTTCGATCCGCTGTTCGCCGGCGGGGGAATAAATATCGACGATGATGACCTCGTCCGCCTCTCCGAACGCCCGGCTGAACGAATCGAGCAGGTAGAACGTCCGCGTGTAGCGCTGCGGCTGGAACACGGCGACGATGCGCTTGCCCGTCGCTTTCGCCGCGGCGATCGTCGCGACGATTTCCGTCGGATGATGCGCGTAGTCGTCGATCACGAGCACGTCGTGCGCGTCGCCGAGCACCTGGAACCGCCGCTTCGCTCCGCGAAACTCGGTCAGCGCCTCCGCCGCCTGCGCGAACGGAACGCCCGCTTCCAAGCAGACGATCAGCGTCGCGAGCGCGTTCAGCACGTTGTGGTGCCCCGGCACGCTCAGCTTCACGCGCCCGAGCGGCGCGCCGCGCTTCTCGACCGCGAACTCCGCCTGCCGATCGCCGAGCCGAATGTCGACCGCGCGGTAGTCCGCGTCCGCATGCGTCCCGTACGTGATGTACGCCGCCGACACCTGCGGCAGCAGGCTCGCGAGCTCCGGATCGTCCAAGCAGACGATCGCCTTGCCGTCTTCACGCACTTGGCTGAGGAACCGGGCGTACGCGCCCTTAAGCTTTTCGAAATCGCCGTCGTAATTTTCCAGATGATCCGCCTCGATGTTGGTGACGACCGCGATCGCGGGGTAATACTGCAGGAACGAGCCGTCGCTTTCGTCCGCCTCCGCGACGACGTAATCCCCTTTGCCCGCCTTGGCGTTGCTGCCGACGTTCATGATTTCGCCGCCGATAATGAACGTCGGGTCGAGCCCGCAGCTTTCCATGACGAGCGCGATCATCGAGGACGTCGTCGTCTTGCCGTGCGCGCCGGCGACCGCGACGCCCTTCTTCGCGTTCAGCAATCTCGCCAGCATTTGCGACCGGTGAATGACCGGGATGTTCAAGGACTCCGCAGCTACCTTCTCCACATTGTCCTTCGACAGCGCCGTGGAGTAGACGACCAAGTCCGCGCCCTGCACGTGCTTCGCTTCATGGCCGATAAACACCTTCGCGCCCTTCGCGGCAAGCTTCTCCGTGAGCTCCTGCTGCGCGACGTCGGACCCCGAGACGCGGTAGCCCATTTCCAGCATCACTCTGGCAATGGCGCTCATGCCGTACCCGCCGATCCCGATGAAATGCACGTGCTGCTCGGAAGTACTCATGTGTCCTCACCAACCTTTTTCGCTATCGGTCATTTGTAAAATGGAGGAACGGACATCCGACAAAAAGTACAGCGAGCCGGAAACGACGACGAGATCTTCCGGTCCTGCCGAACGGCGGGCGAGCTCGAGCGCTTCGCGCCAATCGGGCGAAAGCGTAACGGTCGCCGACGTCGCTCCGCTCGAATCCCGCTGGGCTTCCGCCTCCCGGGCCAGATCGGCGGCCGGCATCTTTTTGAAAAAATCCGGCTCCGTCACAATCAAAGTATCCACAATAGGTAGTATATGCCGTAAATATTCCGGATGATTCTTGTTTCGAACCATCCCGAGCACAAATACGAGTTTATCGTACTTATAAACCGTCCGCAGCGTCTCCGCCAGCGATTTCGCGCCGTCGGGATTGTGCGCTCCGTCGAGCAAAATGCGCGGCTCGCGCGACACGAGCTCGAGGCGCCCCTTCCACTGCGTGTCGTGCATCGCCGCGTACAAATCTTCGTCGTCGACGACGAGCGCGTAATACTGCCGCAGCACCTCGAGCGTCATGAGCGCGAGCGCCGCGTTCGCCTGCTGGTGCAAGCCGTCCATCGAGATGCGCACGTTCGTCAGCTTCCGGAACGGCCCCTCGAAGTCGAACGTCTGCTGTCCCTCCTGCACTTCCTTCGTCGAGTAAGAGAACTTCTCGCCGATCTCGTACAGCGAGCTCTTGCGCTCTCGCGCCGTCTGGCGGATGACCTCGGCCGCTTCCGGATGCGTCGCGGTCGACACGACCGGAACGCCCGGCTTGATAATGCCGGCCTTCTCCCTTGCAATGTCGGCAATGGTCTCCCCTAATACGTCCGTATGATCGAGCCCGACGTTCGTAATGACCGAGACGAGCGGCGCGACGACGTTCGTCGAATCGAGCCGCCCGCCCATGCCGGTTTCCCAAACGACGAAATCCGGATACGACTCCGTCGCGAAGTGGAGAATCGCGAGCACCGTGCTGATTTCGAACATGCTGAGCGCGCCGTAGGTCGGCTCGAGCTCTTCGACGAGCGGTTTGATCCGGTTCGCAAGCGCCACGACGGACGCCTCCGGGATGTCCTCGCCGTTCGTTTGGATTCGGTTCGTATATTTTTCAAGGTACGGGGACGTAAAGACGCCGACGTCGTACCCCGCCTTCCGAATGACGGAGGCGAGGAACGCGCAGGTGGAGCCTTTGCCGTTCGTGCCCGCGACGTGAATGAATTTCAGCCGCCGATGCGGGTTGCCGAGCTTGTCGAGCAGCGCCTGCGTCCGCTCGAGCCCCGGCTTGATGCCGTGAAGCGGCATGAGCCGGGTGATCCAGCCCACCGCTTCTTCATAAGTTTGAAACATGCCTCTTTACCCCTTCAATTCGGCGATCCGCGCGATCACCTTTTCCCGTTTGTCCGCATAGTCGTTCATTTTCGCCTTCTCTTCCTCGATGACGGCCGCGGGCGCCTTCGCGACGAAGCCCGGGTTCGCGAGCTTCTTCTCGACGCGCTCGACTTCGGCGTTGAGCGTCTTGAGCTCCTTCTCGAGGCGGGCGATTTCCTGGTCGATATCGATGAGCCCCGCGAGCGGGAGGAACATTTCCGCCCCCGTCACGATCGCCGACATCGCCTTCTCCGGCGCGGCCGCGGCGAGCGATATCGTCAGCTGCGACGTGTTGCAGAAGCGCTCGACGTAATGGCGGTTGTTCTCCAAAATGCGAAGCGTCTCTTCCGAGGACGGCTTGACGATCATTTCGATTTTTTTGCTCATCGGCACGTTCACTTCCGCGCGCACGTTCCGGATCGAGCGAATCATCGCCATGAGCAGCTCCATTTCCGCCAACTGCTGCGGCGCTTCCCATTTCGCGTCAGGCTGCGGCCAAGCGGCGAGCGTGATCGTCTCCCCGTCGGTCGGCAGATGCGACCAAATTTCTTCCGTAATGTACGGCATGAACGGATGCAGGAGGCGCAGCGTGTTGTCGAGCACGTACGCGAGCACGTTCTGCGTGCGCGCCTTCGCCTCGGCGTCGCTGCCGTACAGCGACAGCTTCGCGAATTCGATATACCAATCGCACAGATCGTCCCAAATAAAGTCGTACAGCGCGCGGCCCGTTTCGCCGAACTCGTACGAATCCAGCAGGCGTGTCACGTTCGAAGCCGTCTCGTTGAGCCGGTGCAAAATCCAACGGTCCGCCGTCGACAGCTTCGCGAGCTCTTCCGCATCCAGCGGCCGCGGCGCGTACCCTTCCAAGTTCATCAGAACGAAGCGCGACGCGTTCCAAATTTTGTTCGCGAAGTTGCGCGCCTGCTCGACCCGCTCCCAGCGGAAGCGCAGGTCTTGGCCCGGCGTAATGCCGGTCGTCAGCATGTAGCGCATCGCGTCCGCGCCGTACTGGTCGATCACCTCGAGCGGATCGACGCCGTTGCCGAGCGATTTCGACATTTTGCGCCCCTCCGCGTCGCGGACGAGGCCGTGGATGAGCACGTCCTTGAACGGGTTTTGGCCCGTGAATTCGAGCGCGGTGAAAATCATCCGAGCGACCCAGAAGAAAATGATGTCGTACCCGGTGACGAGCACGTCCGTCGGATAAAATCGCTTGAAATCTTCGCTGTTTTCGTCCGGCCAGCCGAGCGTCGAGAACGGCCACAGCCCGGAGGAGAACCACGTGTCGAGCACGTCGTTGTCCTGCTCGAGCTTCGCGCCGCCGCAGTGGCGGCACGCGGCCGGATCCGTCGTTGCGACCGTCTCTCCGCCGCAATCCGCGCAGTACCACGCCGGGATGCGGTGGCCCCACCACAGCTGGCGGGAGATGCACCAGTCGCGGATGTTTTCGATCCAGTGCAAATACGTCTTCTCGAAACGGTCCGGCACGAAGTTGACGCCGTCGCCCGATTTTTGCTGCGCGATCGCGCGATCGGCGAGCGGCTGCATGCGGACGAACCACTGCGTCGACAAATACGGCTCGATGACGGCGCCGGAGCGCTCGCTGTGGCCGACTTGATGCGTATGCTCTTCGACGCGCAGCAGCACGCCGAGCTCTTTCATGTCCGCGACGATTTGCTTCCGGCATTCGAAGCGGTCCATACCCGCATATTTGCCCGCATTCGCGTTCATTTTGCCCGATTCGTCCATGACGAGAATTTGCGGAAGATCGTGGCGGAGGCCGACCTCGAAGTCGTTCGGGTCATGCGCCGGCGTAATTTTGACCGCGCCGCTGCCGAATTCCTTCTCGACGTATTCGTCGCCGATGATCGGAATCTCGCGCCCGATGATCGGCAGCACGAGCGTTCGGCCGATCAAATGCTTATAGCGCTCGTCCTCCGGATGCACCGCGACCGCCGTATCGCCCAGCATCGTCTCCGGACGCGTCGTCGCGACGACGAGATGGCCGGAGCCGTCCTTGAGCGGATACTGCAAATGGTACAGCGCGCCTTGGACTTCCTTATATTCGACTTCGATGTCCGACAGCGCGGTGCGCGCCGCCGGGTCCCAGTTGATAATTTTTTTGCCGCGGTAAATGAGGCCCTTCTCATACAAGCGCACGAACACCTCGCGCACCGCGTTCGACAGCCCTTCGTCGAGCGTGAACCGCTCGCGGGAATAATCGAGCGACAGCCCCATTTTGCTCCATTGGCGCCGAATCGTCCCCGCGGACTGCTCCTTCCACTTCCATACCTCTTCGAGGAACTTCTCTCGTCCGAGATCGTAGCGGGTGAGGCCTTCCTCGCGAAGCTTCGCCTCGACCTTCGACTGCGTCGCGATGCCCGCGTGGTCCGTGCCCGGCAGCCACAGCGTGTCGTAGCCCTGCATCCGCTTCGCGCGCACGAGAATGTCTTGCAGCGAGAAGTCGAGCGCGTGGCCGATATGCAGCACGCCCGTCACGTTCGGCGGCGGAATGACGATCGTGTACGGTTTCGCGTCCGGGCGCTTGCCCGCTTCGAAATATCCTCGTTCGATCCAACGATCGTACCATTTGCTTTCCGCCGTTTTCGGGTCATACGTCGTCGGCATCGTTTGGTTCGTTTCGCTCATCACTAGATACCCTCCTTGAATCCTCCTAAACAAAAAAACCTTCCGTCTTGAATCGCTCAAGGACGAAAGGTCTCGCTTCCGTGGTACCACCTTAATTCCGCAACGCGCGCGGCGCCGCCGGAACGCACTGCTCCGCGGCCGCGATTGCGGCACTTCGCCCAGGTAACGGCTGGGGACCGGCCTGCACTGTACCGCCTAAGGGCGGGTCATGCAGACGACTCCGGGGCGACTTCCGCAGCTCGCTGACCCTGCGGAACCTCTCAGCGCTTGCCGGCTCCGCTCTCTGAAGGGGATGACTGCGTACTCCTCCCGTTCCAAGTCTTTCTCGTCATGTTTATCGGGATTTGCTCATATATTCCATATGATACCCGCATTCCCGTTCGGAGTCAAATCTCTCGGGGGTTTGCGGCGCAGCGAATCGGGATCCGCGGAAGGGAGGGAAAGCCTTTGCCTCGTTGGTGGTGGAAGGTACGGTACGGCGTGAAAACGGTCATGCTGCCGCTCATCTGCGTTCAGTTCGTCCGCACGCTCATTTTGCCGAATCCGTTGGACGTATTTATCCTGTTTCTGTTTTTCATGGCGTACTTGGGCTTTTTGCTCAATTTCTATTGAGAAAGACGTTCGCGGCGCCGGGCGGAACGCCAAAAAGCCCCCGCCCTTCCGCTCGCAAGGAGCGGTTCGGCGGGGGCTTTTCGCGCCCGTTACGGGATGTAGACGACTTGCCCTTCCTGCAAATATTCGCCGCTGAGCCGGTTGTACAGCATCAGCTCGCGGGCGCTCTTGTTATACCGTTCGGCGATCGTCTCGAGCGTGTCTTCCTTCTGGGCGATGCACATGCGCACCCTGCGGAACGACGGCGCTTCGGAGGACGTCGCAAGGAACAGCTTCCGCCATTCCAAGCGGTCGCGGTTTTCCGCCGGTTCGACGTTCGGCGCCTGCTGCGGCGCGGCCGCCTCCTGCCTTGCCGCGGCAGCGCTCGCCCCCGCGAACGACATGATCGCGTTCACGCCGATCGGCTCCTCCTGCGCGGCGGGCTTGCCGGCGAACGCGATTTTGATTTCTTGCTTCTCCTGCGCCGCTTCCGCCTCTGCCGCGAACGTCTCGGCCGCGAACGTCTCGGCCGCGAACGTCTGAGGCGGCTCGTTCGCCGGTTCCTCCGCCGCGGCGGCGATCGCCGGCTCGTTCGCCGCGGAGATCGCCGCCTCGTTCGCCGCGGACATCGCGGGCTCGTTCGCCGCCGCGGAAATCGCCGCCTCGGGCTCGTTCGCCTCCGCGGCAGCGATTTCCGGAAGCGCGACCGCCGGCGGCGGCGTCTCCGCGGACGCGATCGTCACGACCGGCTCCTGCGCAGGCGATTGATGCGGCGCGGGCTGCGGCGCGGGCTGCGGCTCCGGCTGCGGCGGCTGCTCGACGCGGTGCGTAAAGACGACTTCCTCTTCTTCGCGCCAATCGGTCTCGGCGGGGCTCGACATCGAGACGCCCTCGAGCGACAGCACGCCGGTGACGTTCAGCGAGCGCGACGACAACACGTCCACGTCGAAATTTTCGATTTCGACGCGAATGTCGGCCACGCTGTCTACGCGGCTCAGCGGCAGCGTAATTTCGACGGGAATGCGGTGCGTGAGCGTCTCCTCCCCGCTTCTCGTCTCGTCTTCGCCAACGTATGTACCCGAAAGCACCAGATGACCCTTCAATACCGCCTGTTCCCCCTGCGCGACGACGCTGATGTCCGGCGCGAGCTCGACGCCGGTAATTTCCCTTATGCCGACCGTATCGTCAGACAGATGAACGCGTTCGTAAATGTCGAACCGCAAACCGGATGTAGGTTGGGACAAGGTGGTTCCTCCCTTCGCATAGTGACTCATCATCATGTATATGGTCCAAGCGCCGCCGTCATGCGTGTTCTCGGAAAAAGGCGGATTCGCCTCTGAATTTTGTACAAACCGCTCGGTATTTTAGGTTGAGACCTCCCCCTGGAACCCGCATAATGAAATTCAGCTTGCTTGGTTTTGTAAACGGAGGGAAAGCGTATGAACCTCGGGGCGGCGGCCGTTCGCGCCTATTCGAGCTTGAGCGTCAAGCTCAAGCTGCTCGTGTTTTTTACGTTCATGACGCTTGTCGGCTTATCGACCGCTTACGCGGCGCTGCATTACGCCTATTCGGTGTACGACCGCCAGCTGTACGAAACGTCCGCGGTCGCCTTGAACCTGTCTTCCGCGGGGGCGGAAACCGAGCTTCGCAAGCTCCAGCGCCTCTCGTTCATCGTGCTGTCGGACAACGAAATTCAAAGCATCCTGAACGGGCTGCGGGACCGCTCCCCCGATTACGAGGAGTTCCAAAGCCGCTCGCGCCTTCGGCAAATGCTGACGCGCTATTTCAACGCCGAACCGTACGTTCTGTCCGTCCATTTGCTCGATTCGCTCGATCGGGAAAGCTCGGCCGGGCGCAGCGTCGTCGCTATCCCCGGCGGCAAATGGCAGCGCATTCGGGACGAAACGCGCGGCGCCGGCGGGCGCATCCGCTGGTTTTTCGCGGACGAGGGCGACAAAGCGCTCATCCTCGCGCGGGAAATTCGCGCCTACGACAACTTGAGCCTCCATCCGCTCGGCACGCTCGTCATCCGCATCGACATGGAGAAGCTCATCGCCGACATCGGCAGCGGCCTCTCCCGCTCCGGCGGAAGCCTGCTCGTCATGTCGGGGACCGAGCGCGTCTACCCGGCCGGGGCGGCGATCGATCCGTCCGGCGCCGCCGCGGAGCGGACGGATCGGACCGGCTACGCGACGTTCCAGAAGGACGGGGCGACGTACTTCGTCTCCTATTTGCGCTCGGCCCAAACGAAATGGACGTACTACCACGTCATTCCGTTCGAGGGCATCTTCGAACGCATCGAGCTGCTGAAGCGCTTGATCGCCGCGCTGTACGCCGTCGGGTTCGCCGCCGCGGTCGCGGCGTGCTTCGCCTTCGCCCGCCGCATCACCCGCGGCATCGAGGCGCTGACGAATCGCATGCGCACGCTGCATAAGGAAGGGCTCGACCGCATCGATCCGGACGCGCTTGCGCCCGTCTCCGCTTCGCTCGACGAAATCGGGTTGCTGCACCGCTCGTTCCGGTCGATGATGCTTCGCATGCAAGAGCTCATTCGCGAAAATTACGTGAAACAAATGAAGCTGCAGGAAACGGAGCTGAAGGCGCTGCAGGCGCAGATGAATCCGCATTTTCTGTACAACACGCTGGAGACGATCAACTGGATGGCCGAAATGGAAGGCCAGCGGGGCATCTCCCGGCTCGTGCTGTCGCTCGGCTTCCTGCTGCGCAAATCGATCGGCCTCAAATCGCCGCTCATCCCGCTGCGGGAAGAGATGGACATCGTCCGGCATTACGTCGTCATCCAGCAGGCTCGCTTCGGCGACCAGTTCCGTATCGAGTTCGACGTGCCGGACGAGCTGCTGTCGCATCCGGTGCCGAAGCTGTCCGTCCAGCCGGTCGTGGAGAACGCCTTCAGCCACGCGCTCGAGCAAATGATGGAGCCGTGCTTCATCTCCGTCTCCGCGCGGGCGGCCGGCGGCCGTCTCGAGATCGCCGTCGCCGACAACGGGCCGGGCTTTGATCCCGACCTGCTCTCGAAGCTGTATTCCGGCGAAGTGCAGCCGCGCGGCTCCGGCATCGGCCTCCGCAATATCGACGAGCGGATGAAGCTGCTGTTCGGCGACGAGGCGGGCCTTGCGATCGCGTCGGCGCCGGGCGAAGGCGCTCGCGTCACGCTCGCCGTCCCGCTGAGGAAAGGAGGACTCGATCCAGATGTATAAAGTGCTGCTCGTCGATAACGAACGGATCATTTTGAACGGCATTTCGAAAATGGTCGATTGGGAAAGCCTCTCCTTGACGCTCGTCGGCACGGCCGGCAACGGAATCGAGGCGCTCGAGCGGATCGAGCACGACGCGCCGGACATCGTCGTCAGCGATATCCGCATGCCGGGCATGGACGGCCTCGCGCTCGTCGCGAAGGCGAAGGAGGAGCATCCGCACGTCCGGTTCGTTTTGCTGTCCGGCTTCAACGAATTCGAATACGCGCGCAAAGCGATGCAGTACGGGGTCAAGCACTACTTATTGAAGCCTTGCGCGAAGGAAGCGATCGAGGAGGCGCTCGCGGAAGTCGTCTCCGAGCTGCGCCGCGACGCGGACCGGGACCAGTTCATCGAGCGCATCCAGGCGGAGCTGATCCGGGTGACGCCTCACGCGAAGGAGCAGTTCCTGAAGGAGTTCGTCACGAACAAAACGTACGGCGTCCGCGAATGGAACTTGTTCCGAGGCTTGTTCCGGATGCCGCTCGAGACGCAGCCGATCCGGCTGCTCCTCATGCAGCTGGACGGCGACATCGAGTACGAGCACCTTTTCGCGCTGACGAACATCGCCGAGGACATTCTCGGCCGTCCGCCCGTCTGGCTGAACGCTACGATCGGGCAGCGCGTGCTGCTGCTGACGGAGGACGGCGAAGAGCCGGCGCTGTTCCAGGCGCTGCAGGACATTCGCGCCCTGTTCCGGCGGTATTACCGGATGGACGTCACGATCGCGGTCAGCGACCGCGGCGTCGTCGCGGAGGCGAAGCGGCTGTACCGGCAGACGATCGACTGTCTGAACCGCCGGTTTTATTTGGGCGAAGGCGGCATCATTACGCCTGCGGACGTCGAGGCCGCGCCGGACGGCGGCGACGAACGCGTCGAGTACGACGAAGAGAAGATCGGGCAGCTCGTCAAGTCCGGCCGGGTGCAGGACGTGCTGAAGGAGCTCGACGAGTGGTTCGATGCGCTCGCGTCGATGCGGCTGAACGCGGACGTCGCCAAAGCGTACGCCCTCGCGGCGTACATCGCCGTCGCCCGGCAAAGCCGCCCCGCCCTCCTGCCGTCGTATTTGCGGCGCCTCGCCGACGCGGCGGCGCTCGATACGTTCGCGGCGCTGCGCGAGCTCGTCCGGGAGACGGCGAAGGACGTCGCCTCCGACCATTATGACGCCACGCGCAGCCAGCAATCGGGCGTCGTCCGCAGCGTCTGCGCCATTATCGCGGACAACCTGGGCAATCCGCAGCTATCGCTGCAGTGGGTCGCGAACGAGATGATGTACATGAACGCGGATTACTTAGGGAAGCTGTTCAAGAAAGAAACCGGCGACAAATTTTCGACGTACGTCTGGAAGAAACGAATGGAACGAGCGATCGAGCTCATCCGAAGCATGGACGACATTCGGGTGTTCGAGCTGGCGGAGGCGCTCGGGTACGGGGACAACCCGAAATATTTCGGGTACGCGTTCAAGAAATACACCGGCATGACTCCCTCCGATTGGAAGCGGACGAACGAGACGCACGGATTTTCGGAACAAGGCAACGGATAATCGGGTGCCGCGGGCGCCCGAATCTTTATATAGTTAATCTTGTAAAGCGGTTCCGGAAACCGAACAGACCAAGGGAGGACAAACGAATGAAAGCATGGGTAACGAAGCTGGCCGCGATCGCGGTATCCGCGTCGCTGGCCGGATGCGCCGCGGGCGCGGGCGGCGGGACGCAGGGCAGCGGTTCCGACGCGGCCGGCGCGACCGGCGCCGGCGGCGCGGCGGCGGAGACGCAGGAGCCGATCACGCTCCGCATCTCCTGGTGGGGAAGCCAGCCGAGACACGATTACACGCTCAAAATCATTGAAATGTACGAGGCGCAAAACCCGCACGTCAACATCGAGGAGGAATACTCGAGCTGGGACGATTATTGGAAGCGCCTCGCGCCGCAGGCCGCCGCAGGCGAGCTGCCGGACATTTTGCAGATGAGCATTTCGTATTTGGCGCAGTACGGAGAGCAAAACCAGCTGGCGGATTTGACGCCGCACCTCGGCAAGGAGCTGAACGTCGACGACATCAGCCCGATGGTCGTAGACGGAGGCAAGCTGGGGGACAAGCTGTACGGCATGAGCCTCGGCGTGACCGCGCTCGCGTTCCAATACGATCCGGAGCTCTTGAAGAAGGCGGGCGTCGAATCGATCGACCCGAACTGGACGTGGGACGACTACGTAGAGATCGCGAACAAAGCGAAAGCGGCCGGGCTGTACATGGATACCGGCATGCGCCCCGAGGTGTTCTTCTCCTACTACCTGCGCACGCACGGGAAGACGCTGTTCAGCGCGGACGGCACGTCGCTCGGCTACGACGACGACGCCCTGTTCATCGATTTCTTCGGCCGCCTAGCGGGACTCGTGCACGACGGCGCGCTCATGACGCCGGACCAGAGAGCGCAGGTCAAAGGGCTCGAAGACGACCCGATGGTGAAAGGGAAAGCGATCGGCATTTGGCAGTGGTCCAATCAGTTTATCGGGCTGCAGCAGGTCGCGAATCGGGAGCTCGCGATGTTCCACATGCCGGGGCCGAACATGTCGCAGGGCATGTTCCTCAATCCGGGGATGTATTTCTCCGTCTCGGAAAATTCCGAGCATAAGGCGGAGGCGGTCAAATTCATCGATTTCTTCGTCAACGACGTCGAAGCGAACAAGCTGATTCTCGGCGACCGCGGCGTGCCCGGCTCGAGCAAGGTGAAGGAAGCGCTCAAGCCGATGCTGACCCCGCAGCAGGCGCAGGTGTTCGACTACGTCGCTTGGGCCGAGCAGAACAGCACGCGGATGGATCCGCCGGAGCCGAAAGGCGCGGGCGAAGTGTTCGCGGCGCTGACGACGGCGATCGAGCAGCTCGATTTCGGCCAAATTACGGTCGAGGAAGCCGCGAAGCAGTTCCGCGAAGACGCGAGCGAAATTTTATCCTCGAATTAATGCATCCATGCAGCGCAAAGCGCCCTCGGGAAGATCCCGAGGGCGCTTTGCGTCTGGCCTGCTATTCCAGCTTCAGCGCCTCGTAATGCGCTTCGATCGTCAATTCGATATCTTCGTCCGTATGCGCGAGCGAGACGAACAACCCTTCGAACTGCGACGGCGCGATGCTGACGCCGCGGTCGAGCAGGCGGCCGAACACCCGGTTGAACCGCTCGAGATCCGACGTTTTCGCGGTCGCGTAGTCGACCACCCGCTTGTCCGTGAAGAACGGGCACACCATCGAGCCGACCCGGTTGATCGTGCTCGGGATGCCGAATTCGCGGGCGTTGCGCGCGAGCCCCTCCTCGAGCCTCGCCGACTTGCGCTCAAGCTCCTCATAGACGCCTGGCCGCCCGAGCAGCCGCAGCGTCGTGATGCCCGCCGCCATCGCGAGCGGGTTGCCGGACAGCGTGCCCGCTTGGTAAATCGGTCCGCTCGGCGCGATATGCTCCATAATGTCGCGGCGGCCGCCGTATGCGCCGACCGGAAGCCCCCCGCCGATCACTTTGCCCATGCAGGTGAGATCCGGCGTCACGCCGTACAGCCCTTGCGCGGAATGGAGATGGACGCGGAAGCCGGTCATGACCTCGTCGAAAATGAGCAGCGCTCCGTACTGGTTCGTCACCTCGCGCAGCCCTTCCAGGAAGCCCGGAATCGGCGGCACGACGCCCATGTTGCCGGCGATCGGCTCGACGATGACGGCCGCGATTTGCTCGCCGAACCGTTCGAAGGCGAGCTTCAGCGATTCGAGATCGTTGTAAGGCACCGTGATCGTATGCTCCGCGACGCCGGCCGGCACGCCGGGGCTGTCCGGCAAGCCGAGCGTCGCGACGCCGGAGCCCGCCTTAATGAGCAGCGCGTCCGCGTGGCCGTGGTAGCTGCCTTCGAACTTGACGATCTTCTGGCGGTTCGTGAAGCCGCGGGCGAGCCGGAGCGCGCTCATCGTCGCTTCGGTGCCGGAGTTGACCATCCGCACCACCTCGACCGAAGGCATCCGCTCGCAGACGAGCTCCGCCATCTCCGTCTCGCGTTCGGTCGGCGCGCCGAAGCTCGTCCCGCGCGCGGCCGCGTCGTTCACGGCGGCGAGCACCTCGGGATGGGCGTGTCCGAGAATGAGCGGCCCCCAAGAGCCGACGTAATCGATATACGCGTTGCCGTCGATGTCGTAAATGCGCGATCCTTCGCCCCGATCGACGAAGAACGGCTCTCCGCCGACCGACCGGAACGCCCTCACCGGCGAATTGACCCCGCCCGGTATGATTCGTTTCGCCCGCTCGAACGCAGCCCGCGATTTGTCCGTGACCCTGTTTTGTCCGCTCATGCCGAATTCCACCTATCCTTTCGTGATCCGCCTATGGTAAAATAAAGTCGACTTTTGATAAAAGAGGAGCATTCCCCATGTTATCTCTTCTGCATTCGGTTCCGCTGTTCAAGGATTTGTCGGAAGAACACCTGACGCGGCTTTCCAACATTTGCGCGCGCAAAGGCTTCAAAGCCGGCACGGTGCTGTTCCGCGAGAAGGAGCCGGGCGACGTGTTCTACATCATTGTATCCGGCTCGGTGAAAGTTTTCACGTCCAATGCGGGCGGAGAAGAGAAAATTTTGTCCGTGTTCCAAGCGGGCGACAACTTCGGGGAACTGTCCCTCATCGACGGCAAGCCGCGTTCGGCGAGCGCGCAGGTGCTCGAGGACAGCATGTTCCTGACGCTGCGCGGAACGGAATTTCTCCACCTGTTGAAACAATATCCCGATATGTCTTTAGCGATTATGAAAGAGTTGTGCCGGCGCCTCCGGGAGACGAACGAGCACGTGTACGACCTGACGTTCGTCGACGCGCGCACCCGCGTGCTCAAAAACTTGATCGTCTTCGCCAACAAGAACGGCATTCGCAGCGGCAACACGATCAACATCCGCATCGCGCTCAATTACGACGAGCTGGCCCGGATGGCCGGCGTGTCCAAATCGGTGCTGATGGACGTCATCCGCGACCTGGAGCGCATCCAGGTGCTGCAGTCGACCCCGCACGGCTTCTCCATGGATTTGTCCCGGCTACGGCCGAGCGGCTCGTAAGAACGCGACCGCCTGCTCCGCCGCCTGCTTGCCCTGCTGGATGCAATCCGGCAATCCGACGCCTTCGAACCCCGCTCCCGCCGCGAATACGCCGGGAGCTTTTTGCATAAGCGCCTCCCGCAGCGCGCGCACGCGGTCCATGTGGCCGACCTCGTACTGCGGCATCGACCGCTCGAGCCGCGTCACGTCGGCGAATTCCGGCTCGGCGTCGATGCCGACGAGCTCGGCCACGTCGCGTTTCACGGCGGCGAGCAGCGCTTCGTCGTCCATCGTCCGCCACCGCTCGTCGCCGATGCGGCCGACGTAGCAGCGGATGAGCACGCGTCCTTCCGGGGCCGTGTGCAGCCATTTGGACGACGTCCACGTGCACGCCGTAATGAAGCGCCCCTCCGTGCGCGGCACGACGAAGCCGGCCCCGTCCAGCGGCACGCGGAGCGTCTCGCGGCGGTAGCCGAGCACGACGTTCGCGACGGACGCGTACGGCATATCGGCGAACAGCGCCGCTTCGCTCACGTCCGGCAGCAGCCGCGTCAGCGCCGGCGGCGGCGCGGTGACGACGACCGCGTCCGCTTCCATCGATTCGCCGTCCTCCAAGGTGACGACGGCGCCGCCGTTCGGTCCCGGCCGCACCGTGCGGACGCTCGCGTCCGTGCGGAGGACGGCTCCCTCCGCCCGCAGCGTATCCTCGAGCCGCTCGATCAACGACGTGAGGCCCCGGCGGAAGCTGAGGAACGCGCTGCCCCGCGCGTGCGGCGGCAGATGCTCCTCTCCGCTCGCCCCGCCTCTCGTCGCGCCGGCGCCGCGGCGGAGCCCGATCATCAGGCTCCGGTACTTGCGCTCGGCGGCGCGGAATTGCGGGAACGTCGCCATCAGGCTGAGCCGATCGGCGTCTCCGGCGTAAATGCCGGAGAGCAGCGGCTCCGCCACGAAATCGACGACCTGATCGCCGAGGCGGCGGCGCAGGAAGCCGCCGAGCGATTCGTCCGCGTCGCTCTGCTTCGCGGGCAGCACCCAATCGAGGGCGGCGCGCAGCTTGCCCGACGTCGAGATGAGCCGGCTCGTCACGAACGGCTTCCACTCCGTCGGCACGCCGAGCACGAGCCCCGGCGGAATGCGGTGCAGCTTACCCCCGCGCAATATGTATGTCTTCTTCGTCGCCGGGTTGAGCGTCGTCAGCTCGTCCTCGATGCCGAGCTCCCGGGACAAATCGATAATCGGCCGCTTGCGCGCGAGGAACGAATCCGGACCGCGCTCGATGACGAAGCCGTCCCGGCGCATCGTCTGCACTTTGCCGCCGAGCCGGCCGCTTCCTTCGAGCAGCGTCACCTTCGGCGCGAGCCCGCGGTGCGTCGCGAGGCGCAGCGCGTAGAACGCCGCCGACAGCCCCGTAATGCCGCCGCCGATGACGATAATGCGGGGCGTCCCGGCGCCTTCCTTCGCGTGCGTCATCGCGGTCCGGCTCCCAGCCGCTTCGCCGACTCGCCGACGACGTCGGCGAGCGTCTCCATGTACAGCGGCTCGGTGTTCAGCATGTCCGTCCGCTCGAGGTGCATGCCGAGCTTCCGCGCTAGCGCCTGCGCCTCGATGTCGAGATCGTACAGCACCTCGAGATGATCCGACACGAACCCGATCGGGCAGACGAGCGCGTAATCGACGCCTTCGTCCGCGTGCAGCCGCTCCAGCTCTTCAAGCACGTCCGGGCCGAGCCACGGTTCGTTCGTCTGCCCCGCGCTTTGCCACGCGAACTGCCAATTTTCGATGCCGGCGCGTTCCGCCGCCGCCCGCGACGACGCGAGCAGCTGCTCCGGATACGGGTCGTTCATCTGCAGAATGCGCTCCGGCAGGCTGTGCGCCGTGAACAGCACCTTCACCTCTTCGGGGTCGACCTCGGTGAACTTCTTCAGCGCGCGCTCGAGTCGGTCCGCCACCGCTTCGATGAACTTCGGGTGCAGATGGTAGCTCTCGACGAACTCCATCGCCACGCCCGCTTCTTCGGCGGTTTCCTTCGCGCGCTTGATGTAGCCGCCGACGCTCATCGACGAATAATGCGGCGCGAGCACGACGCCGACCGCCCGCGTAATGCCGTCCGCGGCCATCGCCCGCACGCCGTCCTCGATGAACGGCGACGCGTGCTTCTGCCCTTGATAGCAGACGAATTTCGCGTCCGGGTACGTCCGATCCAACGTCTCCTGCAGCGCCGCCACCTGCAAGTCGGTGTTGCGGCGCAGCGGGAAGAAGCCGCCGACGATTGTATCGTAGCGGCGGATCAGGTCGTCCAGCTGCTCCTTCGTCGGCGGACGTCCGCGGCGAATATGCGTGTAATACGCTTCGACCTGGTCGAGGCTCTCCGGCGTGCCGTACGACATGACGAGCACCCCGATCGCGTCCGGGCCGTATTTCCGTGATTCACTCATGTATTACCGGCTCCTTTGCTTCTCCGAATACCGATGCACGAAGTCCGTCAGCGCCTTCAGCTTGTCGAGCGACGCTTCCGGGAACAAGCCGTGGCCGAGGTTGAAAATATGGCCCGGCGCTTCCGCCCCTTCGTCGAGCACCGCCGCGGCGTGCTTCTCGATGGTTTCCATCGGCGCCGTCAGCACGTAAGGATCCAGATTGCCCTGCACGGCGAAGCGGCTGTCCAGCCGGCGCCGTCCTTCGCCGATCGGCACCCGCCAATCGAGGCCGATGACGTCCGCCTGCACGCCGCCGAGCAGCGGCAGCAGCTCGCCCGAGGCGACGCCGGGGAAGTAAATTTTCGGGTGCGGGATGTCCGACAGCTCGCGGAAAATCCGCTCGATGACCGGCAGCACGTACGTCTTGAAATCGCGCGGCGCCAGCGCCCCGACCCAGCTGTCGAACAGCTGCACCGCCTTCGCGCCGTTCGCGAATTGGGCGCGCACGTACGCGACGACCATGTCGCCGAGCTTGTTCATGAGCGCGTGCCACACGTCGGGCTCCGAATACATCATCGTTTTCGTTAAAATGTAGCTCTTGGACGGCCGCCCCTCGATGAGGTAGCTCGCGATCGTGAACGGCGAGCCGGCGAACGTAATGAGCGGCACCTTCAACTCCCGGTCGAGGATGCGGATCGTCTCCAAAATGTGCCCGAGATCGCCTTCGACGTCGATCGGACGGAGCGCCTCCACGTCGGCGCGGGTGCGCACCGGGTTGTGGATGACCGGGCCGATGTTTTTGACGATGTCGAAGTCGATGCCGATCGAGGCGACCGGATTCATGATGTCGGAGTACAAAATCGCCGCGTCGACGCCGAGCTTCTTCACCGGCATGAGCGTCACTTCCGCCGCCAGCTCCGGCTGCGCGCAAATTTCGAGCAGGCTGTATTTCTCTTTGATTTTCCGATATTCGGGGTCGTACCGACCGGCTTGGCGCATGTACCAAACCGGCGTCCGTTCGACGTCTTCTTTGCGGCAGGCTCTTAAAAACAAATCGTTGTATGCGCTCATCTGATCTCTTCCTTCAGCCATTTCGCGGCATCTTTGGCGTGATACGTAATGATGACGTCGGCGCCGGCACGCTTCATGCCCGTCAACGTCTCGAGCACGATCGCGCGCTCGTCGATCCAGCCGTTCGCCGCGGCGGCCTTCACCATGCTGTATTCGGCGCTCGTGTTGTACGCGACGAGCGGCAGCTCGAACTGCTCGCGAACGGCGCGGATGACGTCGAGATACGCGAGCGCCGGCTTCACCATCAGGAAATCCGCGCCTTCGACGACGTCGGACTCGGCTTCGCGAATCGCTTCGCGCACGTTCGCCGGGTCCATTTGGTATGTTTTGCGATCGCCGAATTGCGGCGCCGAATGGGCCGCGTCCCGGAACGGTCCGTAATAGGCCGAAGCGTATTTCACCGCGTACGACATGATCGGCACGTGGCTGAGGCCGCTCTCGTCGAGGCCGCTCCGGATGGCGGCCACGAAGCCGTCCATCATGTTGGACGGCGCGATGATGTCGGCGCCCGCCTTCGCTTGGGACACCGCCGTCTTCACGTGCAGCTCGAGCGACGGATCGTTCACGATCTCGGCGCGGTTCGTATGCGGGTGATGCTCGACGATGCCGCAGTGGCCGTGGGTCGTGTATTGGCAGACGCACGTGTCCGCCACGACGAGCAGCTCCGGATCGACGCTCTTCAGCTTACGAATCGCCTGCTGGACGATGCCGTCCTCGGCGTACGCGCTTGAGGCGACTTCGTCCTTCGCGTCCGGCACGCCGAACAGCAGGACGGCCCGAATGCCGAGCGCGCGCAGCTCCGCCGCCTCGGCCTCGAGCAAATCGAGCGACATATGATATACCCCTGGCATGGACGGGATCTCGTGCTTCACGTTCGTTCCGGACGTGACGAACATCGGGTAAATGAACTGCTCGGGCGACACTCTCGTCTCCCGGACCAACGCGCGAATCGCGGCGCTGCCCCTTAATCTTCTATGTCTAACGCGGTCGTAACTCATCGCGCGTCTCCTCCGTTTCGTGTTATCGAGTAAGCGATCAGCGCCTCGAGCAGGCCGTCGATCGTCGCCTTTTCCGCTTCGTACGTCGTCGCGAGGCCCGCTTCTCTAGCCGCCGACGCCGTCACCGGTCCGATGCAGAACACCGGGATACCGGCGAGCGCTTCAATCGGCCGTTCCACGCCGCTGCGCCGCAGCAGCTCCAGCAAGTTCGACACCGTCGACGAGCTGGTGAACGTCACGGCGCCCAGCTTGCCTGCGTTCAGAAGCTCCAGCGCCTCTTCGGAGCCTTCATCGGATAGCACCGTTTCGTACACCGGCAGCTCGTCGACGGCGACGCCCGCGGCGCGCAGCCCCTCCGGCAGCGCCTCGCGGGCGACGCGGGCGCGAGGCAGCAGCGCCCGTTCGCCGGGCTTCACGAGCGGCGCCAGCGCTTTGGCCAGCTCGTCCCCTTGGTAGACGGACGGCACCGTCTCCGCGAGGAGGCCCCGGGCGCGGAGCGCTTCCTCCGTCTTCGGGCCGACGGCGGCGATGCGGGCGCGGGCGAACCGCCGCACGTCGATGCGCCGTTCCGCGCATACGTCGAAGAAGCAGCGGACGCCGTTCGCGCTCGTGAACAACAGCCAATCGTACGACTCCGGCGGCAGCGGCTCGCTGCCGTCGGCCAGCCGGTCGCCCGGCAGCGCGGCGGTGCGGATGACCGGCCATTCGACCGCTTCGCCGCCCAGCTCCTCAATCCGCTCCGCCAGCTCGCTCGCCTGATCCCGCGCGCGCGTCACGAGGACGCGCAGGCCGAACAGCGGCTTTCGCTCGAACCATTTGATTTTGTCGCGCAGCTTTACGACGTCGCCGACGATGATGACCGCCGGCGACGAAAATCCGGACGCGGCGACCTGCTCGACGATCGTCGCGAGCGTGCCGACGAGCGTCCGCTGATCCATCCATGTGCCCCAGCGGATGAGCGCGACGGGAGTGGCGGGATCTTTCCCGCCGCGAATGAGCGCTTCGGCGATGTTGCCAATGTTGGCGACGCCCATCAAGAAGACAAGCGTGCCGGACGCCTTCGCCAGATGATCCCAATCGACCATGCCGTACGTTTTATTCGGATACTCGTGCCCCGTCACGATCGAGAACGAGGACGTAAAATCGCGGTGCGTCACCGGAATGCCCGCGTACGTCGGCACTGCGATCGCGGACGTGACGCCCGGCACGATTTCGAACTCGATGCCGTTCTCCGCCAGCTTCTCGGCCTCTTCCCCGACGCGGCCGAACACCGCCGGATCGCCGCCCTTGAGGCGGGTGACGACGCGGCCGGACGACGCCAGATCGACCAGCAGCTGGTTGATCTCTTCCTGCTTCAGCATATGCTTGTCCGGCAGTTTGCCGACGAACACCTTCTCCGCGCCCGGCTTCATATGGCGCAGCAGCCGCGGACTCGCGAGCCGGTCGTACACGACGACGTCCGCCTTCCGAATCGCTTCCAGCCCCCGCACCGTAATCAGCTTCGGGTCCCCCGGTCCCGCGCCGACCAAAAACACCTTGCCTGCGCTCTCTCTCGTCCTCTCTCCGCTCACCGCTTCACTCCCCTTTGGCTTCGGCCAAAATTCGCTCCGCTCCCCGCGCGAGCAGCGCTTCCCCGAGACGCCGCCCGAGCGCCGCCGGATCTTCCCCGCTCGCCGTCTCGCGCAGCAGCTGCGCCCCGTCCGGCGAACCGACGAAGCCGGTCAGCGTCACGACGACGCCCGCTTCATCCAGCGTCGCGTACGCGCCGATCGGCACCTGGCAGCCGCCGTTCAGCGTCGCGAGGAACGCTCGCTCCGCGGCGACCGCCGCCGCCGTCCGCTCGTGATGGTACAGCTTCAGCAGCGCCAGCAGCTCGTCGTCGCCCTCGCGGCACTCGAGCGCGAGCGCTCCTTGCCCGACGGCCGGGATGACGACGTCGGCCGGCACCGCCTCCGTGATCTTCTCCTCCCAGCCCATGCGGCGAAGGCCCGCCGAGGCGAGCAGAATCGCGTCGAAGTCGCCGCTCTCGAGCCGTTTCAGGCGGGAATCGATGTTGCCGCGCAGCGGCTCGACGACGAGATCCGGCCGCTTCGCCATCATCTGGCTGCTTCGCCGCAGGCTGCTCGTGCCGAGGCGCGCGCCCTCGGGCAGCGTGTCCAGCGTCCAGCCGTTCCGCGTGATGAGCGCGTCCCGCGGGTCCTCCCGTTCCGGCACGCAGCCGATGACGAGGCCGTCCGGCAGCGCCGCCGGCATGTCCTTCATGCTGTGCACGGCGAAGTCGATCTCGCGATCGAACATCGCTTGCTCGATTTCTTTCACGAACAGCCCCTTGCCGCCGACCTTCGACAGCGTGACGTCCAGAATGCGGTCGCCCTTCGTGACGATTTTCCGCACCTCGAACTCGCAGGGGAGGCCGTGCTTCGCGCCGAGCGCCTTCAGCGCTTCGAGCACTTGATTCGTTTGGGTCAGCGCCAACGCGCTCTGTCTCGAGCCTACAATCCATTTCCGTATGCCTGCCATGACCTGCCTGCCTTCCGTATATTCATTAAGGGTTGTTCCCGTTTTCACCCTGCAGCCAGCGCGCCGCGAGCGCCAGGCAGTCCGCCTCGACGGCGGCCGGCGATTCGCCCGCGCGCAGCCGCTCCAGCGCCCCCGCGTCGAGCAGCCGCCCGAGCGCCGCCGCCTTCCTGCCGGGATCGGCGCCGCTCGCCTGCACGGCGCGGCGCAGGCGCTCCAGCAGCTCGACGTAGGCCGCGTATTCCGCGCCGTACGTCTCCTCCCACTCGCTCGCGATGCGGCGCGCGAGCAGCGGGCTCGCCCCGCTCGTCGTCGCCGCCAGCAGCAGCTTGCCGCGCCGCACGGCGGACGGCACGACGAAATCGCCTTCGCCCGCTTCGTATGCCGCGTTCAGCCAGACGCCTTCGCGCGACGCCTCCGCTCGCACGAGCGCGTTCGTCGCCGCGTCGTCGGTCGCCGCGAAGGCGAGCGCGGCGCCGGCAAGATCGCCCGGCGCGAACGCGCGGCGATGCCAGACGAGCCGGCCGTCGCGCGCCGCCTCCGCGAGCGCCGGCACCGCATGCGGGGCGACGACGATCGTCCGCGCTCCGCACGCGAGCAGCCCCGCCGCTTTCCGCCAGCCGACCGGCCCGCCGCCGACGACGACGCACGTTTTGCCGTCGAGCCTCGCCATCATCGGGTACAGCCCCTGCGTTTCATTCATCCCGGCTTCGCCCCTTCCCGGCCTACATCCACGGATGCAGCTTCGAAAAATCGTTCGTGACGCCGAAATTCAGCAGCAGCAGCAGGAACGTCGCGACGTTCCAAATCGCCAGCTTGCGCCCGGCCGCACGCCGCCGGTACTTTTGGAAAAACTGCCAGCCGTACAGCAGCAAGACCGCCGCTGTGCCGTACACCTTCGCGTCGTGCAGCAGCGCGCCCATCCCGCCTTGGAGGCCGAGCCAGACGATGCCGAGCGCGAGCGACAGCAGCAGCGTCGGCGTGCCGACGAGCGCCGCGTTGAGCGCGTGCCGCTCCAGCGTCTCGAGGCTTGGCAGGCGCCGCAGCGCGTCGGTCCATCGCTTCTGCTTCAAGCGATGCTGCAGAAACAAATAGAAGCCGGAGAGCACGGCGGACAGCGCGTAAGCGGCGTAGCTGGAGATGGCGAGCGCCACGTGCAGCGACAATAGCCCCGCGGTCGCCTCCGACCGCGCCGGCTCGACCCCGGGACTCGCGAGCAAATTGAGCACGAGCACCGCGAAGCCGAACACGTTGACGAAAAACACGACGAACTGCAGCGCGAAAAAGCGGCTCGCCGCCAGCGACACGGTCACCAGCAGCCAAGAGAAGAAGAACATCGTCTCGAACTTCGTAAAGACGGGTATGTAGCGATGTTCGTACATCCGAACGAAAAAAAACAACGTCTGGAGCACCCAGACAAAAACAAGCAGCCCTTCGCCCATCCGCTTCGCGCCGACGTTTCGGGAAACGGCGTCCGTGAAATAAAACAGAAGGCTCAGGGCATATATATAAATAATGCTATCGTATAACCAAAAGTTCGTTACCATTCAGATACGGCACCTCCGCGACGGTTTCGCCGCTTATGCGGGCGCGTAGGTTCCTTGGGTCAGCGGAAGCCGCGCGTCGCTCGCTTCGGCCGGCTCCGGCTTCGCCTGCGGCTTGGCCGAAGGCTTCAGCTGTTCTTCGAGCGCGAACAGCTTCGTGAAATATTCGAGCGCCTCGTCGCCGCGCCGCTCCGGCGCCATCTCCTTCACGCGCTGAATCGGATCGTGCATCATTTGGTTCATCATGCTCTTCGTCAGCTTATGAATGATCTTGAGCTCCCGCTCGGAGAGATCGGGCAGCTTGTTGCGAAGGCTGTCCATCGTTTCGCGATGGATGCTCGCCGCCTTCTCCTGCAGCGCCCCGATGACCGGGCCGACGCCGAGCGAACGGTACCATTGATCGAACGCGGCGAGCTCGTCCTCGATCATCGCTTCGATTTGAATCGACTGCTGCTTGCGGTGCTCGAGATTCGCTTCCACGATGCCCTCCAAGTCGTCGATATCGTATAAGTACACGTTCTGCACGGCATGAATGTCCGGGTCGAGGTCGCGCGGCACGGCGATGTCGATCATGAACATCGGGCGGGACGGCCGATCCTTCATGGCCGCTTCCACGTCGCTCCGCGTTAGAATCGCTTGACTTGATCCCGTCGACGAAATGACGACGTCCGCTTCGGCGAGCAGCGCCGGCAGCCGGTCGAACGGATACGCGCGGCCGCCGAATTTCGACGCCAGCTCCTCCGCCCGCTCCAGCGTCCGGTTCGTCACCGCAATGCGCTCCGCGCCGTTCGCGTGCAAATGCTTCACGGTCAGCTCGCTCATTTTGCCCGCGCCGACGATCAATACCCGCTTGCTGCGGTAGGAGCCGAAGATGCGCTTGCCGAGCTCGATCGCGGCGTAGGACACCGATACGGCGTTCTCCCCGATGCCGTAATCCGAATGCGCGCGTTTCGCGACCGTAATCGCCTGCAGGAACAGCTTGTTGAAAATCGTGCCGGTCGTCCGCTCCTGCTGCGCGAGCAAGAACGCGTCGCGCACTTGACCGAGAATTTGCGTTTCGCCAAGCACCATCGAATCCAGCCCGCAAGCGACCCGGAACAGGTGGCGCTTCGCTTCGTCGTCTTCGTACGTATATAAGTAAGGCGAGAAGGTATCCTTGGATACCCCGAACCACGCCTCCATGAAATCGCGGACGTGCTTCGGGCACCGGTTGTCGCGGTCGACGACCGCGTACAGTTCCGTTCGATTGCAGGTGGCTACGATGACACATTCGAGGATGCTCTTCCAGGATTTCATCTCCCGCAGCGCTTGCGCCAGGCGTTCCTGCGCAACCGCGAACCGCTCCCGTACTTCCACGGGCGCCGTGCGGTAATTCAGTCCGATCGCGACGATGTGCATCGAGTTCACCACCTTCTTTAAAATAATTCTAATCTAGAATATCATACAATGCATTATATCACAATTCGACATCGTTCGCTCCATGCAAAAATGACGAAATCTTGAAAGTAGTTTTCCCGAAACGGCGCGCGGAAATACCAATACTCACCTATTCTCCCGGCCGAGCCGATCGGCGATTTCCTTGTCCGCTTGACGCAGCCGTTCGGCGGCCCCCGCGTTCACGGCGCCGCCTTCGTCCATCAGCGCCGCATACGCGTCATGCAGCTCGGCGAAGTACGGCGCCGCCTCGGCCAGCGCTTCCGCCTCCTCCGGCTTCAGCGGCCGCTCTCCGCCGATCTGCAGCCGAATGATCAGCTCCATCAGCGCCGACGCCGAACGCAGCTCCGGCACGCGGCCGCCAAGCGCCTTCGCCAGCCTTGCATGGGTGTAATCGGCGGAGTAGGCCGCCTGCTTCAGCCCGTTCAAGTCGCCGGTCGACGCGGCCCTGGCCGCCTCGCCGGTATATCCGCTCATCAGCTCGACTTGGAACAAGGACGCTTCGTACAGCATCCGCTTCGCGTCCGCGGCCGGCTCCTCCCCGCCGAACGCGCCGGCCCATTGGATGACCGTCGCGGCCGCCAGCGCCAGCACGACCGCCCACAGCACGGCCTTCGGCCCTTTCCGCATCGCTTCCTCCCCCTCGGTACAAGTCGTTAAGTACATCCTATGGGGGGCATAGAAAATAAATGACCATGGAACACTCGGTTCCATGGCCTTCGTTTCATCGTCTTCGGTTGTTATTTCGCCGCGCCGACCGTCGTCTTCATCTCCGGCTCCACCACTTGGAGCTCGCCGATGCCGCGGATCAATTTCTTCGCATGCGTCGTCTCCGGCTGCAGCACTTCGACCAGGTAATCGATCGCGACTTGCGGATCGACCGTCTCGCCGCACGTGTAGCAGTCGATAGCGGCGAATCCTTTCTCAGGATACGTATGGATCGAGAGGTGGCTCTCGGACAAGAGCACAAGCACCGTCGCGCCTTGAGGTTCGAACTGTTTGGATTGAACGGACAACACGCAAGCGCCGCTCGCTTCTGCCGCTTCAACCAGCTGGGATTGCAACCATTCCGCGCTGTTCAACTTCTCGAAGTCTACGCCCCAAGCGTCAACGGCAACATGTCTACCGAAAGTAGAGTATTCCATCTTTCGGGTTCCCCCTTCCTAGGAATAAAATGTGTAACCAAATTTCATCCGCTAGGACCTACGTCATTCACTGCTTTAGGGGATCAATCTCGCGATAATCCATGTCCTGAGTGAATCCTGGTTCCTATTAATTTTTCAACGATGTTAAAAGTAACATCATTCGTATGGAATTGCAATACTTTTTTTCGGAAAATGACCGCCCGCCGAAAATCTTAACATTTCCGTCCGCCCCCCTCACTTTATGCGGAGTTTTCGATTTCGCTACAGCGCCGAAGCTCGCCGCCGCGAAGCCGGTTTCTAGCAAGGGAACACCTGCCTGCCGTTCACGAACGTTCGCAGCGCTTCGAACGATTCGCTCATGAGCACAAGGTCGGCATCCGCCCCCGGCTCGATCCGCCCCTTGTTCGGCAGGCCGAGCAAATCGGCCGGCGTTCGCGTCGCCATGGCGACGGCGTCGGGCAGAGGAATGCCCGCGCGAACCGCCTTCGCCAGCGCCTCGTTCATCGTCACCGTGCTCGAAGCGAGCGTGCCGTCCGAGAGCGTGGCGACGCCGTGCGCAACGGTCACCTCGTGACCCCCGAAGACATACGTGCCGTCTCCCAGCCCCATCGCCTGCAGCGCGTCCGTAATCAGCACCATCTTGTCCGCTCCCTTCTCCCGATACAGGAGGCGGACCATCGCCGGATGCAGATGGACGTCGTCCACGATCGCCTGCACGCTTACGTGCGGCATCTCGAACGCGGCGAGCACCAAACCGGGGTCGCGGTGGTGGATCGGACGCATCCCGTTGCAGCAGTGCGTCACATGGCTCGCGCCGCCCCGGAACGCCAGCAGCGCCTCTTCGTATGTAGCGTCCGAGTGCGCCACGGCCGCGATCACGCCCCGTTCCTTCAGGAAAGCGATCATCTCCATGCCCCCGGGCAGCTCCGGGGCGAGCGTCACCATGCGGACGAGCGAGCCCGCGCGCCGCAAAATCGCCTCCATCTCCGAGATGTCGGGGTTGCGCAAATATTTTTCGTTCTGCATCCCTTTCCGCTTCGCGTTCAAGTACGGCCCTTCGATATGGATGCCGGCGATTCGCGCGCCGCTCTCGCGCCCGGCCGCCGCGGCCACGCCGGAGATCATGGCGTACAAATCCTCCAGCGAGGAGGAGACGGACGTCGCGAGGAAGGAGGTGCAGCCCGTCCGGGCGCAGGCGAGCGACACCGCTTCGACGCTTCGCGCGGTGCCGTCCATCAGGTCGTACCCGTCGGCGCCGTGGATGTGGACATCGATCATGCCGGGCAGCAGCCATCCGCCGTGCCCGTCGATCGACGCTTCGGCGTCCGCGCCGTCGATATCGCCGACGGCTGCGATTTTCCCGTCTCGAACGAGCAGGCCGCCTTCGACCGGCTCCCCGCCCGTAAACAGGCGGACATTATGAATGAAGAGCGAATTCATCGGCAACTCCCCCACAAAATTATTCACCCGAAGCCCCCGAGTCGCGCCGGGTTTGCCCGCGAACGCTCGAATCGCCTGGTCGACGGTACCGCCGTTCGCCCGCCGCACGCCCGCTGCGCGTCCCGTCACTCGCTGCAAAGCCCCTCGCCGCGTCCGAGACGCGGGCAAGGGGCTCTGCATCGGCTGCATCGCTCATTCGCCGCCGAACGCGATATCGATCGCGACGGGCCCCGCTAGATCCCCGCAGTCGACGATGTAGCCGCGCGCCTCTCCGTTCCACGGCTCCGCGGCCGCGGGACGCCCGTTCGCCCGGACGGACGCCGGCTCCCTTGCCGAGGCGAAGGCGAAGCGGCCGCCCTCGACCAGCCGGACGAAGGCCCGATCTTCCTCCGCATGGAACGATGTCACCGCGGCGGATGCGGCCAGCTTGTCGATCAGGCCGATCGGCGTCATGCCGCTCGCGTCCTCCGGCACGATGACGTACACGTTCGCGCCATTCGGCGGAAGCGCGATCTCCCGCCGTTCGTCTTTGCGCAGGCGGAACGCCCGTCCTTCGTTGTGGTCATAAACGAGGAACGCCTCCCCCGCAAGACCCGGAATATCCGACGGTCCGATGCTGCCTGCGACGGCCTCGGCGTCGCGGCGCAGGTGGAAGGCGGCCAGCACGCCCGCGCGGCCGGCGCGGTTCCAAATCTTCAGCGGCGCCTTCGACGATATCGGATCGACCGTCAAGCAGTCTTCGGTCGGCTGCCCCGGCAGGTCGCACCGGATGATCCGCCCGTCCCGGTAGACGAGCGGCCGCAGCAGCTCCGGCTTCGTGCGCCCCGGCTTGTCGCTGATGTAAATCGGGCCGCCGCTGACGGCGCGCAGCGCCATATGCCTTCGATCGTCGCGATGATCGGTCCAGAACATGTCCCAATCGCCCCAGTAGAGCGTGCCGTGGAAGAACGAGTTGTAGGCGTTTTGGAGCGCATGCTCCGCAAACCCGAACTCCGCCTCCGGCACGAAATCGTCGCTGCTGCGGGAGACGGCCGACGCCGGACGATGCCATATATTTTCGGAAGCCATGCCCATGCAGTTGATGACGCAGCCGTCGAAATGCAGCCCGACGGACGCCTCCAGCGCCGCGTGCGCCGCCTCGGCGGCCCGCCCGATCGGCTCGAACTCGGAGAAGAAGTTGGCGATCGCGCTTTGGCTGTCCACCTTGACGAAATCGACGCCCTGCCGCTTTAAATAACCGTGCCAATCGTTCCAGAACCCGAACGCGGCCGCCGCGGACGGCGCGGGCACCCATGCGCCGCCGCCCGTTTCGTACAAATATTGACGATTGCGGGCGAACAGCTCCCCCTCCGGATCGACGCCGCCCCAATACCCGGCAATCGTATGCCATACCCCGACCCAGCGGATGCCGTGCTCCCGCTTCATCCGCCGTATGACGGGCGCGAGCCCCTCCGGAAATTTGCGCTTGTCCGCGTCGTACGAGGCAAGCCGCTTCTCCCGCGTCTCGGACCAGCCGTCGTCGATCATCGCCCATCGGACCGGCACCCCGAGCTCGTGCAGCTCCTTCGTCTTCCGCAGCAGCCCCTCCGCGTCGACCGCATGATAGAACGCGTCCCAGCTGCACCAGCCCAAATAGTCGAACGCCTCCGGATATCGCTTCTCCGCCCTCGGCCTCGTCTCCGCATCGAGCGCGCGAAGCGCCGTCTCGGCGCCGTCTGCCGCGAGCCGATACGGGTCGGCTCCGACGCCCAGGACGAACGCGAGCGTCCGGCATTCGCTAAGGCCGCCCCGATAGGAGGCGATCCGCACTTCGAGACCGCGCTCCCCGCCTCGAAGATCGGCCCGATACGCTTTGTCCGTAACGGGCAGCACATGCGCGTAACGGTCGGTCGTCCGCCACAGCAGCGACAGCGTCTTCGGCGGCAGCTTGCGCACGTCCGGCTCGAAGAACGGGCGCGTCCACCAATCTTTATGCTGGTAGTTCGCCATCAGCGCCTCTAGTCCCGGGACGCCGCCGACCCGGACGGCGAGCGCCTCGAACGGCGCGAAATGCAGACGGTCGCGGAACAGCTCCTTGTTCTCGACAAGGGCGCGCACAAATACGGCCGCGTGCGCGCCCGCCGAGACGACGTCCAGCTCCGCCGCGACGGCGCCGTTCCCATCGCCGCCGCTCGAGAACGCCAGCGTCGCGCGCGCCTCCGCGTCGAGCCGCCCGGCGCGTCCGCCCGCGCCGAGCCGGACGTCCCGCAGCCGCAGCGGGACGTTCGCGCCGTCGCTCCGCGCCGCCGCGAGCTCCACCTTCTCCAGCACCGGAGCGCCGTCGAATAGAAGATCGAACCCTTGATCTTGTTCGCGTACCGAAAACATACAGCCGCCCTCCCCTTTACACGTCCCTACTTCCCTACAAAACCTGATCCATTTCAAACCAGGCGGAACTCAAAACCAAATCTTGAACGTCTTGATCTCGAACGGGCGTAGCGAAAACTCGAGCTCCCCGCCCGATACGGCAACCGGCGCTTCTCCTTCCTCGACCAAGTTGCAGAGCGCCGCCCGGCGAATCGGGCGGCCGAAGGCGAGCCGGATGCCGTCCGCGCGGCACTGCTTATACTCGTACACGCGAACGATGCAAGCGTCGTCGTCCTCGGCTTTCTTCACCGTTTCGACCATGGCGTGATCGCAGGAGAGCGACGCGAAGCCGCCGCAGCCGGGAAGCTCGCCGTCCGGCCGCGCCGTCCGCTCCGCCGCGAGCAGCGGCACGTTCAAATCGTACGCCTCCTCGACGACGCGCCCTTCCCGCCAGCCGCCGGCGTGCGGCAGCAGCGCGTACGTAAACTCGTGCCGCCCCCGGTCGGCCGTCTCGTCCGGCTCGACGGGCGACTTGATCAGCGTCAGCCGCAGCGTATTATCCTTCGCGTCATACCCGTATTTGCAATCGTTAAGCAGCGCGACGCCGTAATTGCCCTCCGACAAATCCGCCCATTTCTGCGCGCACACCTCGAACTTCGCGTAATCCCAGCTCGTGTTCCAATGGGTCGGCCGCTCGATGCTGCCGAATTGGATGTCGTAAGTCGCCTTGTTCGCGCGCACGTGAATCGGGAACGCCGCCTTCAGCAGCACCTGCTTTTCCTGCCAATCGACCTCCGTCCGGAAATCGATCCGCGGCGAATGAGCGTATACCGTGACGCGCTGCGTAATCGTCGAGCGATGGAACCGCCAGACGAGACGCAGGACGCCGCGCAGCGGCCCCTCCTCTTCGACGGCGGCTTCGATCAGTTCGTCCGCCTCGGACAGCTTCTCCTGGTAATACAAGTCGATGTCCCAAGCGTCGAACTTCATCGGGCGATCCTCGAACGCCTGCAGCACGTTGCCGCGTTTCCCCGGCTGCAGCGCTTCCCGTCCGTGCCGCTTGTCGTACAGCGAGACGATGTGCCCGCGCTCGTCGAATCGGATGCGGTACAACGCGGTTTCGACGAGCTCGGGCGTAATCGTCATCGCGCCGGCCGGCGCCGCGGCCCGAGGAACGAACGCCAACGCTCTGTAGCCGAGCGACGGCACCTCGGGCGCCGCCAGTAGCAGCCGCCGTTCTCCCCGCTCTTCGACCGTCTGGGCGAGCCCGGACTCCTCGAGCGCCAAGCCGTCCAGCTCGCTCCGCCAAGGCAGCTCGATCAGCCCGCCGCGCGGCCGCGAGAGCGAGTTGAAGACGACGACGCCGGCCGCCGGTAACCGTACCCGGTCCGCGATCGAACGCAGCGCCGCGTCCAGCGCGCCGCGGCCGATCCGCTCGATTTCGCGGAAATCCTCGCGCGCGTCGTCGTACACCTGCCGAATGGACGACCCCGGCAGAATGTCGTGAAATTGGTTCAGCAAGAGCTTCTCCCAGCCTTCGTTCAGCTCGGCCTGCGGATAATTCGAAGCGCCCAGCAGCCAATCCGCGTACAGCGAAGCCCATTCCGCGTTATGAAACAGCGTTTCGGCCAGCCGGTTCGCCCGTTTGATGAACGCCTGCGACGTATACGTGCCGCGGTGGTATTCGAGGTACAGCTCGCCGTCCCAGACCGGCAGCTTCGCCGGATCGACCCGCGCGGCGAGCCGCTCCAAGTAAGGCTCCAGCTTGCCCAGCTCGAACCGCGGCAGGCCCGGCATGTTTTTCATCGCCCGCGCCGCTTCGAGCATCTCCTTCGTCGGTCCGCCTCCGCCGTCGCCCCAACCGAACGCCAGGATCAGCTCGTCGTTGATGTCCTTCTGCTTATACTGATCCCACGTGCCCTTCACTTGGTAAGGGTCTGCGATGCCGTTATACGTATACGGCTTGCTGCCGACCTCCGGCGTCGTGATGAAGTGGGTCAGGATTTCCGTGCCGTCGGCGCCGCGCCATAGGAACGTGTCGTACGGGAACCGGTTGTATTGGCTCCAGCTGATTTTGCTCGTCATGAAAAAGTCGATGCCGCTGCCCCGAATAATTTGCGGCAGCGCCCAGCTGTACCCGAAAACGTCCGGCAAAAACACGACGTTCGTCTTCCGCCCGAATTCCCGTTCGATGAACCGCTTGCCGAACAACACCTGCCGGATGAGCGACTCCCCGTTCGGCACGTTCGTATCCGGTTCGACCCACATGCCCCCCGCGATCTCCCATTCGCCGGAGGCGATCTTCGCTTTCACCTCGCGGTAAATGTCCGGATAATCTTGCTTCAAAAATTTGTACAGCTGCGGCGACGTATGCAAAAACCGGTACTCGGGATACTGCCGCATGAGATGGAGGACGGTCGCAAACGTGCGGGACGCCTTCTCCCGCGAATGGGCGAGCCGCCACAGCCACGCCATGTCGATGTGCGAGTGGCCGAAGCCGATCACCTTCGGCTTGATCTCCTCAGCCGCTTCGAGCTCCGCGAACGAGGCGGACAGCGTCTCCCACGCTTCCCGAACCGAATCGTAATACGCCTCCGTGCCGAGCCGGATCCAATCGACGCGCAGCGCCGCTTCGTTCAGCAGCTTCAGCAGCTTCGTTCGCCGGAGATCGGTTTCCGGCAGCTCGACCGCGGCCTTCAACATCGTATCGCCTAAAAAGTACAGCCGCTCCGCGCACTCGTCGACGACGACGAGCTGCGCCAGCTTGAACCGGCGGCGGTCCGGCACGCGCAGTACCCCGCTCCAAGCTTTCAGAGCGATATGGAACGCGCCCGAGCGGACGACGTCCGGAGGCAGCCACGCTTCCTCGTGCCACACGTCGATCCCCTGCATCGCTTCGCCGTTCACGTACAAGAGCGCCTCCGCGGTCGAGCCGCCGCCGTCCCGCGGACCGACCAAAAACCGCAGCGCGAGCTTCTTTCCTTCCCGCCATTCCTCCGGAACGGTCACTTCGGTCCGAAACCAAGCCGTCCGGTCGTAGCCGCCCCACTCGCCGCCGACCTCGAACGCCGCCCAATCGCCGTCGTCGAATTCCGGCGCGTGCGCGCCTTCGAGCCGCTGCAGCGCTTCGAAATCCCCTTCGAGATAGCGGAACGCGCGGATGTCCCGCTTCTCCCGATGCACGGTGCCGCGGATGTCGTCGAGATGTTTCCTAAGCTTCTCCTCCGTAAACCACATGATCGAGCCCCCTATTCCTTATCGGCGATGCGCTTCAGCGCGGCTGCAGCTCGTTCATCGCCACGGACAGCGCGGCCACATCCCCGACGGCTTCCCCGAGCGCCGCCGGCACGACGCGGCAGGACGCCGCGGAAATCGGAAGCGCTTCCTCCGCGAGCGTCGCCAACGCAACCGGCTCGAGCAGCTCCCGCTGCCGTCCGTAGATGCTGCCGATGACGATCGTGTCCGGGTTTAAGATATCGACGAGAACGGCGAGCCCTCTCCCCAGCTGCTTGCCGACGAGGCGGAAAATGTCCAGCGCGAGCGGATCGCCCGCCTGCGCCGCTTCGCCGACCAGCTTCGCGGTAACGGCCTCCAGCCGATCCGGCGTCGGGCAGAAGGCGGGCGGATCTCCGGCGGCCAGCCGCTCCGCGGCAAGCGATTTCGCCAATGCCGCGATGCCGCCGCCGCTGCAGAACCCTTCGAACGAGCCCGCTTTGCCGTAGCCGACCGGGCCGTCCTCGGCGAGTCGAACGTGGCCGACTTCGCCGGCCATATCGTTCGTCCCGACGTACAGCTTCCCGTCGAGAATGAGCCCGGCGCCCATGCCGGTGCCGAACGTCAGGAACGCCATGTTGCGGCTGCCGCGGCCGGCCCCCCACCGCCACTCCGCGAGGGCGCAGGCGTTCGCGTCGTTCTGCAGCCCGACGGGCGCGCCGAACCGAGCGCGCAGCGGGCCGGCGACGTCGATCCGGTCCCAGTGCGGCAAATTCGGCGGCGATAGAATCAATCCCCTGCGGCTATCGAGCGGGCTGCCGCAGCTGACGCCGATCGCGTCCAGCCGGGCGACGCCGTGCTCCGCCATCAAGCCGTCCATCTGATGCAGGAACGATGCGACGGCGTCCGCCGGAGAAGCGGGCGTCGGATACGTTCGTTTGCCGACGACGCGCACGCCGCCCCCGCTCGCTTCTCCGAGGACGACGGCGCATTTCGTGCCTCCGATATCGACTCCGCCCAGCAGCTTCCCGTTCATCCGAAAAACTCCTCCTCCAGCATCAGGCATAAAGCATGGTAGATCGGGAGATGCCGTTCCTGCACCTCCCGCGTGCGGTCCCGCGGCACGCGGATGACGACGTCGCATGCGGAGACGAACGCCCCGCCGGTCCGGCCCGCGAGCCCGATCGTCTTCAGCCCGAGCGCCCGGGCGGCATGCAGCGCGAGCAGCACGCTCCGGGAATGACCCGACGTGCTGATGCCGAGCAGGACGTCGCCGGGCTTGCCGTAGCCCAGCACCTGCTGCGCGAACGTCAAATCGGCGGCGACGTCGTTGGCGAACGCCGTCGCGAGCGCCGTCTGGCCGACCAAGGACACGGCGGGCAGCGCCCCCTGCAGCCGATCGGCCAAATATGCGCCGTGCTCGGGCGACGCCGCCAGCAGTTTCCTTCGCACGTCCTCGGGCAGCGGACGCTTCGATTCGAAGCCCTTCATCAGCTCTCCGACGATATGCTCGCAATCCGCCGCGCTCCCTCCGTTGCCGCAGAGGAGCAGCTTCCCGCCGGCGCGGTAGCTGTCCTTCAACAGCTCCGCGGCGGCCTCGATGTCGCCGAGACAAACATCCAGCTCCGGATACGTCTCCACCAGCTTCGTCAGCAGCGGGTCCATAGCGCCCTCCTCACTTCGCTTCGACCGGGCAGACGACGACCTCGACGCCCATCTCCCGAATATGCTTGATCGTCTGGGCGTCGGTCAGGCTGCTCGTGATCAACATGTCGACGTCCCGAAAGCTGCTGAACGAGACGAGGCCTTGGCGCTGAAATTTGCTGTGGTCGGCCAGCACCACGACCTTCTGCCCGGCCGCGATCATCGCCCGCTTGATTTCCGCTTCGTAAATGTCCAAGCTGGTGAATCCTTTGCGCTCCGACACGCCGGAGGCGCCCATGAACGCGTAATGCGCGTTATATTTATGCAGCTCCATCTCGGCCTGCGGGCCGACGAGGCTCTTCGACTTGCGAATGAGTTTGCCGCCGAGAAGGAAAATTTGCGCCTCCTCGTTCTCGCTGCACTGCTCGGCGACGTTAATGCCGTTCGTGACGACGACGAGCCCCGGTTTGTCCTTTAAATAGCGGGCCATGCACCACGTCGTGGAGCCGGCGTCGATGATGACGATTTGATGGCCTTCCACCATTTCCGCCGCTTTTTTGCCGATCGCGTCTTTCTCTTCGAAATGCTGGAGCGTCCGCTGCTGCACCGGCGGAATGACGACGTTCTCGAACTCCTCCAACAAGATGGCGCCGCCGTAATTTTTTTTGATCAACCCTTCCTGCTCGAGCTGATGCAAATCTCTCCGTATCGTTTCTTCCGAAACGTTGAATTCTTGGACCAAATCGGCGACCTTGACGCTGCGCTCTTGCAGCAGCCGCTCCTTGATCTTATTGCGACGCTGGATGACGATCATTCGCATACCCTCCTAAATTTCCAACGATGATTCCCACTCGATCAGATTCGTTTCGCGGACCGGCTCCTCCGGCCGCTTCGGGATGCGGAACGTTTTGATTTCGCAAGGCGCGAATTTCGCCTGGATTTCCCGATTCCATTTCGGCAGGCGGATGACGGCGTCGGTCGCGGCTTTCGTCGTTTCGTAGCAGCGCAAAATCATATCGTCGTTGTCTTCGGCCTTCTTCAAGGCGCCGACGACGACGTTCGGCTTGTCGATCGACAGGAAGCTGTCCGACTGCGGCAGCTCGCCTTCATGATACGTCTCGATGATCGCGATCGGCCGCTGATTTAGTTCGGCCGCCCGCTGCACCGTGCCGGCGTCCTCCCAATTGTTTTCGTGCGGCAGCAGCGTGTAATGGAACGTCTGAATGCCTTGGTCGATAAAGCTGTATTGTCCGTTCGGGTCGGGCACGAGCGGATCGTGATGGGCGTAGATCGGGCTGCGCAGCACGGTCATCGCCATTTCTTTATTATGAATGCTGTAACTGTATTTCGCGTCGTTGATCAAGCTGACGCCGTATACCGTATCTTTGCCGCGCACGATACCCGAATAATCGATCCAGCTTTGGCCGGGCTCCTCCTCGCCGTTATGCTCGCGCTCGATGTATCCGTACGGAATTTCGTAGCTTTGCCGGGTGAAGATCAGGTTGACCGGGAACACGAGCTTCAGCATTTTGAACTTTTCCCGCCAATCGACGGTCACCTTCACGTCGATTCGGTCGAGCTCCCGGTACATGGCGAACTCCTGCACGAGCTTCGAATGGCCGTACTCGCTCGTCACCCGCACGACCGACTTCACCGGCCCGTGCTCGACGCGCTTCACCGACGTCGCGACGAACGCGCCCGCGACCCGGTTGAAATGGAACACGTTATGGCTCCACGTGTCGGAAGCATCCTCGATGACGACCGGCCTCGCGGCGGCTTCCTTGAACACCTCCGTCTGCACCCGCTTATCGAACAAACTGCTGATATACCCCGTCAACGGATCGAATTCGAGGCGGAACCGATCGTTCTCGAGCAGCGTATCGTGCGCGACGATCGGTTGGACGTCCGCCTTCGGCAGCGTCGATGCCGGGTACAATTTATAGACGCGGTATCCCATCGGCGGAAGATCGGCGATAAAGCTGAGCCGGTACCGGCCGTTCGCCGTCGCGAGCGATTGCACCGCTTGGTGCGGCACGACCTTCCCGTCGTTGTCCACGAGGACGGCCGTGTCCTTCAGCCCGCCGATTTCGATTTCGACGTTGACCTTGCTGTTCCACGAATGCGGGTTGAATACGACGATCGGTTTCATGCCCTCCTCTTGCTCGATATGAATGTTCCACGAGAACGATTGGATCGCATAATTGAGCCCACGGTCCGCGATCGCCATCGCCTCTCCGTGCATATGGCGGGCGTCCTCGTACGCCGGCTCGATGCTCGTGCCCGCCAAAATGTCGTGAAACTGGTTGAAGAGCACGTTCTTCCAAGCTTGCGCATAGTTCGAAGGATACGGCTGTCCCGTCGTCCATTCCGCCAGGATGGAAAACTTTTCCGCCGCGATGAGCCTATGCTCCGCCTCCCGGTTCCATTTCTTCACGCCCGAGTGCGCCGCGTAGCAGCCGCTCGCGTGATGCTGCAAATCGTCGTGCACGACGGGGAACGGAAGGTTTCTCGATTCTACCTGTTGGAAAAAGCGGGTCGGCGTGCTGAATTCGAGCGTCGGCGCCTCCGGATCCTCGTTCAGCCTGCGGATGCTCTCGATGTTTTCCTTCGTCGGGCCGCCGCCGTGATTGCCGACGCCGTAGAAACACATCAATTCGTCGAACGGCTCCTTCAATTCGGCCGCGCACCGGCGAACATGCTTATCCAGCTCTTTCCCCCAGGTGCAATATTCGAACATGATGCGGAACGTCAGCACGCGCGAGCCGTCGTCCGACTCCCAATAAAACAGACGGCCCGGCAGCCCCTTCTCGTTCGGCATCGGACGCATCATGACGTAGTAATCCATACCGCTTTTCTTCAAAATTTGCGGCAGCGAGCCGGCATGGCCGAAGCTGTCCACGTTGTAGCCGACCTTCGCGGTCACGCCGAATTTCTCTTTGAAATAACGCTGCCCGTACAGCCCCTGCCGCACGAACGATTCGCCGCCCGGGATGTTGCAATCCGGCTGAATCCACCAGCCTCCGACGATATGCCAGCGGCCTTCCCGCACGCGCTGCCGGATTTCCTCGAACATCTTCGGGTCGTTGTTCTCCACCCACTCGTACATCGCGGCCGAGCTGGACGTGAACAGGAAGTCCTCGGACTCCTTCATTCGGTCCAAGGCGGATCGGAAGGTGGCTTTCGCCTCTTGGAAGCCTTCCTGCCACTGCCACAGCCATACCGGGTCCAAATGCGCGTTGCCGATCATGTGAAGCTTCTTACGTTTCATCGCGATTGCGCCTCCTGATTTAGACGTGTCCGTCATTCCGAATGTCCGCATGCACGTTGACTAACGCTTCGGCCAATTGGCCAAGCCTCTTGCCGCCCACGGTGACGTCGGCGGCGATGCGCCGGCGGCGCGCCGTCAGCCCCTCCGGCGTCCGAAACGCGAACGCGAGCGCCGCCGTTTGGCGAGGCTCCAGCCGGATGCGACGCGCGGGCGGCGCCGTCCAGCCCTCCGGCAGAACGAGCGTCACGGTCGCCTCCGCCGCCGTCGGGAACGGGTTCCGGACTTCCACCCGCGCTTCGGCGGCGTCCCCCGCGGCGAGGTCGAATTCGTACGGGCTGATGACGCAGCCGAAGCCGTCCGCGCCGAAATCCGCGTCCTCGAGCGGCAGCAGCTCGGCATGCAGCCGCGCGAGCGCGGCCCCTCGTTCGTCCAAGGCGTCGTAATATCCCGGCTCCACCCACAGCGGCTCCCAATGCCCCGTCAAAATGACGTCGGGTCGAAGCCGCCGGTACAGCTCCGCGCTGCGGACGTAGTCATCTATTTGAAAGCCGTTCTGGTATACGTAGTTATATTGCAATCCGTCATTCCCTTGATATTGGTCGCCGGTTACGAGCACCCTCTTGCCGTCCGCCTCGAACGAAATCGCCGCGGCGTACCGCGTATGCCCCGGCAGCGCGTGCAGCTCGATTTCGTACTCCTCCCAGCGGAACGGCGCGTCGAGCGCGATTTTCCGATCGACGGGGATCGGGTCGTACCATAAGCACGGCAGATCGTACGCTTCGGGACGCTCCAGCACGTCCGCGAAATGCTCCGCCGCCCACACCTCCGCCCCTTCGGCTTGCCGCAGCGCATTGCAGCCGGCCACGTGGTCGTCATGGTAATGAGTGAGCAGTACCGCCTCGATCCGCGCGACGCCGAACTGCCGCTTCAGGCGAGGGATCGAATACAGCCACGGTCGGCGCGACGCGCGGTCCGTCGGCTCGACGATCCCCGTCGCGAAGTCGTACCCGAAATCGAGCAGCAGCGCTTTGCCGGATGCCGACAACAAGACGTAATAATTCGCGAAGGCCGCCCGGCTCCTCAGCAGATGCTCCGTCACCCGTTCGTACGGACGATCGCGCAGCTCGAACAGCCTTGCGTTATGCCCGCGGTAACGAAGCAGCTGCCGCAGCCGCTCGACCAGCGGGTCGATCGCTTCCGCCGGCCGCTCCATCGGCTCGCCGTGGGACGGGAGCAGCGCGTCGGGGCGCCGCTCCTTCACATCCAGCAGCGAAGCGATGGAGGCCGGCACGCCCTCCGCCCCGTTATAGGTCCATTGCGTTGCCGCCATCGACCACACTTTCCCCGGTCCGTAGATCAAATCGCCGCAGAACGCGTACGTTCTCCCTTGCAGCTCCGTCATGAGCGTAATCGACCCTGTCGTATGGCCCGGCGTCGGCACGACGAGAAACCGAAGCGACCCGCAGGTCCACTCGGCGTAGTCGACGAGCGTGCCGGCGATGCGCACGGGCTCAAGCAGCGAGAAGCGGTCCTGCCGGACGAAATAATTGTTGCGCACGACCCGCCCCTGCCAATGCGCGTCGACGCGGGCGAACAGATCCTGCTCCGCGTGCGGCACCCAAATCGGGATGCCGCGTTGTTCCGCCTTCGGCAGCCCTTGCCCTTGGTCGCGGTGATGGTGCGTCATCAGAATCGCCGCGACGCGCTCGACGCCGATCGACGGCAGTTCGTCCAATACGCCGCCGTCGCCGAAGTCGACGAGCACGGCGTCGGGACCGTCTTTCACGACGTAGACGTTGCAGGTATCCCGGTACATATACAAGTTCTCCGCAAGCTGCTTCAATCGCTTCTCCTCCTTAGCGAGCGATCCGCATCCGCCGCGCGCGCCTCGTTCAGCGGCGTTCGCCCCGTCCCCCGGCGTTCGGCGCCGCGCGTTCGAGCGTTTCCTTCACCCGCTGCATGCCGAGCCTCGGGCTCGCGAGGAAGCGGTCCCGGACCCCCTCCGGAAGGCGGGGAAGCACGCGCGCCATGGACGCCTGCGCAAGCACGACCGTATCGGCGCCGCCGATCAGCCGCTCGAGCGCCTCGGCCAGCGCCGCGTCGTGGCCTTCTTTATCCCCCGCGATGAGCCGGCGGTACGCTTCGTCCACGAGCAGCGGCCGGAATTCCACATCATTCCCGGCTTCGTCGGCTTTCCGGCGCAGCAGCGCGAGGGTCGGCCGGAGCGTCGTGTCGAGCGTCGCCGCCACCCCGATGCGGCCCCCCGCGCGCACCGCCGCCTCCGCCATCGCCTCGTCGATTCGGACGACGGGCACGTCGACGCGCGCCTGCATCGCCGATGCGATTTCGCCGACCGACGAGCAGGCGCTCAAGATGCAGTCCGCCCCTCGCCGTTCCGCGAATGTCGCGTAGGCGCACAACCGCTCTTTCACGGCTTCCGGATCGCCGCCGTTCCCGGCGAGCTCGGGAAGAATCGAGTCGTCGACGAAATTGATGATCTCGCAGTTCGGAATCATGCTCAGAGCCAGCTCCTTCAGCGGCTCAACCGTGACGACCGTCGTATGGATAATGGCCAGCGTGCGGTTCATCGCCGCATCCCCTCCTATCGGCATCATTTCCGACGCCCGCGCAATCGAATCGGTCACGGCGGAATGACGATTTGGTTGGATTTATGAATGGTGTTAACTTATTCTCGAGAATATCCCACATCGTGTCAATGAAAAAGTAACGATCACCTTGCGAAACGCTCGGCATCCCACAATTACGATTCGGTGCCCTCGTTCGCGCGGCCGGCGCTGCCCAGGAAATGGCGGATTTTGTCCGCGACCGCCGCTCGGACGGCATTCCGGCCGCGTTCGAGCTGCTCCGAAGGGAGCGCCTTGCATTCCGCGTTCGTCATGCGCTGCTCCCGTCCCAATGCCGCAAGCAGCGCCAGCTCCAGATCGGTGGCGATGTTCACCTTGCTGATGCCGCCTCCCGGCAGATGGATCGCGCTCGCCATCATGTCGGCCGGCACGCCCGACCCGCCGTGCAGCACCAGATGAACCGGCGTTAAGCGGCGAATCGCCGCAAGCCGGTCCAAATCGATTTTCGGCTGGCGAACGTTGTACACCCCGTGCGCCGTACCGCACGAAACCGCCAGCGCGTCCACTCCCGTCTCGCGCACGAAGCGCATCGCCTCCTCAGGATCCGTGTACAGCTCCTCGTCTTCGTCCGTTTCGATGAAGTCGGTCGTCCCGATCATCCCGAGCTCCGCCTCGACCGAGACCCCTCTGGCGCGGGCGTATTCCACGACCTCTTTCGTCAAGCGGATATTTTCATCAAGGACGTGCTCCGACGCATCGATCATGACGGAGGTAAACCCTGCCTCGATCGCCTGGGCGATCGTCGCCAGCCCTTTGGTATGGTCCAGATGAAGCACCGCGGGCACGGTAATGCGCAATTCGCGGATTTGCCGGTAAAATTCCTCCCCGAACTCCTGCGGCGCGATGCCGTAACGCGCCAATTCTTTCTCCGAAATTTGCACGATCAGGGGCGAGCTCGTTTCCTGCCCCGCTTGCAGCACCGGCTTCACGATCGGCGTATATCTCGGCGAGAACGACCCGACGGCGTAACCCCGCTTTTCGGCCGTCTCCAATGCCTTTTTCAAGGTAATGACGTTATCCGGCCTGTTTCGTACAGTCATAGATATCTCTCCTCTATTCTCTGGGCGCCTATCCCTTAGTCCCCGACGTCAAATTCATGCCTTCGATGAAATACTTCTGGAAGAAAAAGAACAGCGATACGACCGGGATCAGCACGAGAATCGACGCGGCCATCAAATAATGCCACTGCGTTTGCACCGTTCCTTTGAACGTGGCGAGCCCCAACTGAATCGTATATTTCGATTCTTCGTTCAAATACAAGAGCGGGCCGAGCACATCGTTCCAAGAGCCGTTGAAGGAAAAAATCGCCGTCGTCGCGAGCACCGGCTTCGTCAGCGGCAGCATGAGACGCGACCAAATGTAGAAGTGGCTCGCGCCGTCGATTTTCGCCGCTTCGAGCAGCTCGTTCGGGATGCCGAGCAGAAACTGGCGATTCAGAAAGATGAAGAACGCCCCCGCCGTAAACGGCGGAATGATGAGCGGCAGGTAGGTGTTCAGCCAGCCCAGCTTCGCGAACAAAATATACTGCGGAACCAAAGTGACGAAGCCGGGAAGCATCATCGTCCCGAGGACGATCGCGAACAACACGTTCCTCCCGCGGAAATGCATCTTGGCGAAGCCGTAGGCGACAAGCGAGTTGGACAGGACGCTCCCGACGACGACGAACGCCGAAACGAAGAGCGAGTTCAAGGCGAATCTCGTGAACGGCGCCGTAGTCCACGCTTTCGCGTAATTCTCGAAATGAAACTGCGTCGGCCACCAGGTCGGAGGATACTGCATGATTTCCTGCATCGATTTCACCGAGGTGGCGAACATCCACCACAGCGGGGAAAGGAACAGGAGACTTCCCGCAAGCAGCAGCAGCGTCACGACGACCTGGTTGATCCGCATTTTCGCCCTGCGGCTTTGATAGTAGCTGAATCTCTTCGTCGTTGCGGCCATTACCGATGCTCCCCTCCTTCGTAATGCACCCAATGCTTCGACAGCTTCAAATTCACCAGCGTAATCGTCATGACGATCGCGAGCAGCACCCACGCCATGGAGGAAGCGTACCCCATGTCGAACACCTCGAACGCTTGATTCCACATATGCAGGTTATAGAATACAAGCGAGTTTTGGGGCCCGCCGTCGCCGGATTCGGACATAATGTACGCCTCTTGGAATACCTGGAAGCCGCCGATCGTGCTCGTCACGAGGTCGAAGAAAATAATCGGCGTTATCATGGGCAGCGTAATGTTCCGGAACCGCTGGAACGCGTTCGCGCCATCGATCTCCGCGGCTTCGTACAGATGAGACGGCACGTTCTGCAGCGTCGCCAAATAAAGCAGCATGCCGCCGCCGAGCGACCAGAGCTTCATGAGGACCAAGGACGGCTTCGTCCATTGCGGATCGTACAGCCAAGCCGGTCCGACGATGCCGAACCAACCCAAGATCGTATTGATCAAACCGGTCGACGGGCTCAGCAGCTGCATCCACAAGAGGTACACGGCTACGCCCGACAAGACGGCCGGCAAGTAAAAGATCGTTCGGTACAGCCGCATCCCGGACACGCCTTGATTCAGCAGAACGCCCAGCAGGACGGCGCCGATCGTCGTGAGCGGCACCATGAACACCACGTAGTACACCGTGTTGTACAAAGAAATCCAGAAGATTCGGTCGTGCTTCGCCATCTCGACGTAGTTGGCGAATCCGATGAAATCGAATTTGGAGGTGATGTTGTAGTTCGTAAAGCTGGCGTATAACGAGAACAGCATCGGACCCGCGGTGAAAATCAAAAACCCGAGCAGCCACGGGGAAATGAATAAATACCCTTGCAGCTCCTCTTTCCGCCGGTTCCGGCTCCAGCCTCCGCCCGGTCGCTTCGTCCGATCGGCCATGGTCGTCAACTCCTTTGATCGAAAAAGGAGCGGCCGATGAAGAAAAACGCCGCTCCTTTCTTCGGATGCTATTGCTTCTTATTCCGCTGAATCAGTTCCTCGACTTCTTTCTGCGCTTGCGCCAACGCTTCTTCCGGCGTCTTCTGCCCGAGAAGCGCCGCGTCCATCTGCGGGTTTTTCAAATTCCAATATTCCGGAGCTTCGAGCGGGACGGGACTCAACTTCGTCCACTCCATGTTGTCGACGGCCATTTGATACACTTCTTTGCCTTTGTCGCTCAGCTCGGAGTTGCCCGCCGCCGTCTCCGCGGCTTCGATATTCGCGACGTTGTCGAAGTTTTTCACTGCCCAGTACTCCTGCGCTTGCTTGCCGCCCAGCCATTTGAGGAATTCCCACGCTTCGTCCGGGTGGCTCGCCCCCTTCGGAATTTCGACGACGAATCCGCCGCCGGAGCTCCAATGGCCGTTGCCGGCCGTCTTCTCCGGCACCGGAGCGACGCCGAAGTCGATGTGCTGCCCGTAATCGCGGAGCTGCGTATAGAACGTACCCGTCGTAACGATCATCGCGACTTTGCCGGAGATGAACGGGTCCGCCTGCTGGCTGCCGAATTCGGCCTTGAACGCGTCGACGTTCGTTTGACCGAGGCGCTCGGTCCAGCTGTTGATCCACTTCAGCGCTTCCACCTTGGCCGGCGTGTTAATCGTCACTTCGCCCGTGTCATAGTCGAAGTAGCTCAAGCCGTTCGGCTCCGTATTGATCATCCAAGCGTCATAGCCGAAATTGCCCCACAGCGGGTAAAAGCCGATGCGCGTGTAACGGTTCCCTTGCTTCTGATCCAGCTTCTTCGCGTATTCCTCCAGCTCGGCCCACGTCGTCGGCGGCTTCTCGGGGTCGAGACCCGCTTCTTTGAACGCCGCCTTGTTATAAAACAAGAAGCGAGTATCGGTGTTGAACGGCAGCGCGTACGCATCGCCCTCGTACAGCACCGTCTTCCACAATTCCGGATAAAACTGATCCTGCACGTTATCCTTCGCCAAATATTCCGAAAGGTTCGTCACTTGGCCGTTCGCGGCGCGATGCGCCACCGCGTTGATGTCGTTGACGATCACGTCCGGCGGATCGCCCGCCGCGATCGCCGCCGTGTTTTTCGTCCAAATGTCGCCCCAAGGCAAAAATGTATGTTTAACAACGATGCGGTCTTGCGACTTGTTGAATTCGTCGACAATATGCTCGATGATCGGCCGGCGCGTCTCGGAGCCCCAGAACGTCCAAAAATCCAACTCCACCTTTTCGGCCGGCTTCGCTTCGGACTCCTTCGAATTGGTTGCGCTTTCATTTTTCGGAGAGGTTGTTTCCGCTCCGGCTTCGCCCTCCTGGCCGGCCGATCCGCTGCCGCTCCCGCCGCTCCCGCCGCTGCAAGCGGCCAATACCAAGCTCATCGTCAGTAATAACGACAACCAGACGACTAAAGACTTCCTCATTCTACATAGACCTCCCGTAAAAGATGAGTAAAAAGCCTTATAAAGCCTCGCACAACACCCTTCTTGAATTCGTTTACATTTGGTTTTATGGAGCTTTATGACTTAATAATGACCCAAATACCACACAATGTCAACATTGTTTTTCGATAAATCGGAATGAAACGTCATTAGTTAACGCTTTCATTAACGTTTTAAAGCATGAAACCCACAAAACCTCGGTAAAGACGGCGCCGCGTCGCCGCTTCGGCCATAACGCAAAAAAGCCGCCCCTCAGGGCGGCCGGCATGCAAAAATCCGCCCAGAGGGGCGGATTTCATCGTTAGGCTTCCAACACGAACAACCGATGCGATAAGCGGTTCAGCTCCGCGTCGATGCCGCGCAGCTCGGCGGCGTCTTTGCAAGCGTTCCGCCGATCCAGCCAATCGTTGATTTCCAAACGAACCACTTGAATCTGCGCTTCGACGCTGCCGTTCATGAACGTGCGCGACAGTTCGCCGAGCGTGTCCTTATGTTCGTAGACGAGCCGTTCGCCGCGCGCGCTGCGCTCCGTAATCCGCACGACCGCGCCGTTCCGGTACTGATACTCTAAGGTGTACGCTTCGTAAATCCGGTTGACGACTGCATCGCCTTTAAACTGGGACACCGCCTTGCGCATGGCGTTCGCCAGCTGCAAATCCGTAAATCGGCATGAGCCTTCCAGCACGAATTTTCCGAGTTTTCGTTGGAACGTCAATGTCAGCGACTCCGTTCCGGACGCCTGCTCGAATACGACCTCGTGGTCGCCGTTTTCCAACACTTTGACTTTGAACGTTAGGTTATGAACTTGAAACAGCTGAATGAGTTGGTACCACTGGGCTTCGTTTACGATCAGACAGGTTTTGACGTATTCGGTCGCTAACCGCTGAGCCATACGAATATCTCCTCAATTCATCAAGGTTAGGAAACGCAAGTTTCGGTCCCCGTACATACATTATACACCAGACGGAAATACAAATGCCCGCGCCCCGCTCTTGAATTTCGGGCAAATATCGAGAAAAACCGCGATATTGCCAAAGGAGCCGCATAAATCCCATGGCTTCCTCGGTTTCGTGCCGGACGTTCTCCGCTTCCCTACGGGATCCGGCACGTTTTTTTGGGCGGACGCCTAGATTGACGGCTCCCCGCCGCTCGTTTCCGCTCCGAAAAGCGCCCCCTCGCTCGCCTTCTCGCCCCCGCACGGTCCGCGAACGAAAAAACGTCCAAGCCCCCGTAGGGGACTCGAACGTTCGATGTTCGCGCTACGCTTCTTCGGTTTCCGACGGTTCTCCGTCCGTCCCCCCGTCGGTCGAAAGCCGCGGCTTGATCCAAGCCCACAGCTCGTCTTTGCCGAGTCCTTCCTCGGACGAGAATACGATGACGGGCCGATCTTTGGCGAGGCCCAGCTTCTCGCGAATGACCTTCACGTGAGCGGGGCGCTTGCCTTTCGGAATTTTGTCCGCCTTCGTCGCCACGACGCACGTTTCGATGCCGATATGGTCGAGCCATTCGCTCATCATGACGTCCTCCGCCGACGGCGCGTGGCGGATGTCGACGAGGTGCAGCACGGCGCGCAGGTTCATGCGCTCCGTCAAATATTTCTCGATCATCTTGCCCCACTGCTTCCGGGTTTCCTGCGAGACGCGGGCGAAGCCGTAGCCGGGAAGATCGACGAAGTACATGTTGTTGTTGATCCGGTAATAGTTCAGCGTCTGCGTTTTGCCGGGCTGACCGCTCGTCCGGGCCAAATTTTTGCGTTGAATAAGTCGATTGATCAAGGACGATTTGCCCACGTTGGAACGCCCTGCCAGAGCGATCTCCGGCAGAGCGTCATCGGGGTATTGCTCCGGTTTTACGGCGCTGATGACAAATTCGGTGCTCGTTATTTTCACGTTGCGTTCCGCCTTTCCCGCAGGTCAGGACCCTACTCCCTCGCGATGCGCGAGCGCATGCCGCAAGACTTCGTCCATGTGGGAGACCGGAACGAATTCGACTTCTTGCCTGACGCTGTCGGGGATTTCTTTCAAATCTTTCTCGTTGTCCTTCGGGAACAAAATTTTCACGATGCCCGCCCGATGGGCGGCGAGCGCTTTTTCCTTCAGTCCCCCGATCGGCAGCACGCGGCCGCGGAGCGTGATTTCGCCCGTCATCGCCACGTCGCGCCGCACCGGCGTTTCGGACAGCGCCGAGATGAGCGCCGTCGCGATCGTGATGCCCGCGGACGGACCGTCCTTCGGGATGGCTCCCTCCGGGATATGAATATGAATGTCTTTCTTCTCATGGAAGTCGGACGGAATGTTGAGCTCCTGCGATTTCGACCGCGCGTAGCTGAATGCGGCCTGCGCGGACTCCTTCATGACGTCGCCGAGCTTGCCCGTCAGCGTCAGCTTGCCGCTGCCCGGCAGCACCGTCACCTCGATATGAAGCGTGTCGCCGCCGACCTCGGTCCAGGCCAAACCGCACACGACGCCGACCTGATCCTCTTCCTCGGCGAGGCCGAAACGGAACTTCGGCGGCCCGAGATATTCCGGCACGTCGTCCGCGTCGATCGTCAGCGTCCGCTCCGGCTCTTCGACGATCACTTTCGCCGCCTTGCGGCACAGCGCCGCGATCTGCTGCTCCAAATTTCGCACGCCGGCTTCCCGCGTATACTCGCGGATGACGCGGCGCAGCGCGTCCGACGCGATCGCAAGCTGCGCTTCCTCGAGGCCGTGATCTTTCCGCTGCTTCGGCACGAGATGACGCTCGGCGATTTGCAGCTTCTCGATTTCGGTGTAGCCCGGAATGTACAGCACTTCCATCCGGTCGAGCAGCGGCCGAGGAATGTTGTGCAGCGCGTTCGCGGTCGTGATGAACATCACCTTCGACAAGTCGAACGGCGTCTCGATGTAATGGTCGCTGAACGTGTTGTTTTGTTCCGGGTCGAGCACCTCGAGCAGCGCGGACGCCGGATCGCCGCGGAAGTCCATGGCCATCTTATCGATTTCGTCCAAAAGAAAGACGGGATTATTGCTGCCTGCGTTCTTAAGCCCTTGAATGATGCGCCCCGGCATCGCCCCTACGTACGTACGGCGATGTCCGCGGATCTCGGCTTCGTCGCGCACGCCGCCGAGCGAGATGCGCACGAACTTGCGGTCGAGCGACTTCGCGATCGAGCGGCCGAGCGACGTCTTGCCGACGCCGGGCGGGCCGACGAGGCACAAGATCGGCCCCTTCAGCTTCTTCACGAGCTTCTGCACCGCGAGGTATTCGAGCACGCGCTCCTTCGGCTTCTCCATGCCGTAATGGTCCTCGTCGAGGATGCGCTCGGCCTTCGCGAGGTCGAGATCGTCTTCCGTCGACTTGCTCCAAGGCAGGGCGAGCAGCCAGTCGACGTACGCGCGGATGACGCCGCCTTCGGCGGACGTCGCGGGCATTTTCTCGAGACGGTCGATTTCCTTCTCGATTTTCTCCGCCACCGCCTCCGGGACGTCGGTCTCCTTCAGCTTCGCCCGCAGCTCCTCCGCTTCGCCCGCGCGGCCTTCCTTGTCGCCGAGCTCCTTCTGGATCGCCTTCATCTGCTCGCGAAGGTAGTACTCCTTCTGCGTCTTCTCCATCTGCTTCTTGACGCGCTGGTTGATCTTCCGCTCGAGCTCGAGCACCTCGCGCTCGTTGTTCAAGAAGCCGAGCAGCTTCTCGAGCCGCTGGCGCACGTCGATCGTCTCGAGGATTTCCTGCTTATCCTTGATCTTGAGCGACAGATGGCTGCAAATAACGTCGGCGAGGCGCCCGGGCTCGTCGATGTCGGAGACGGCGGCGAGCGTTTCGGGGGTCACCTTTTTCGACAGGCTGATGTAGTGCTCGAATTGGGTGAGGACGGTCCGCTTCAGCGCGTTCGTCTCGGAATCTTGCGTCTCCTGCTCCGGCATTTCCCGGACCATGACCTCGTAATAATCGGCGTTCGGCACGTACTCCGCGATTTCCGCCCGCGTGACGCCCTCGACGAGCACCCGAATCGTGCCGTTCGGAAGCTTCAGCATCTGGCGTACTTTGGAAATGGTGCCGATCCGGTAAATATCGTCTTGCGACGGTTCTTCGATGTTGATTTCGGACTGCGTGCACAACAATATCATGTTGTCTTCGATCATCGCCTTCTCTAAGGCTTTGACCGACTTTTCCCGGCCTACATCCAGATGGAGCACCATGCTTGGGTAAACCAAGAGCCCCCGTAAAGGCAGCAGCGGCAGGCGCCGTCCCTTCGGTTGTTTCAAGCCCATCCTGTGGCACCTCCAAGAGACTCTTCTCCGTTGTCGCTTCAAGGAAAACGACTGTATTTCATTCTACCAAAGTCACCTTCAAATTACCAACGACGCGACTCCGCCCGTTATTGGTCGGCGCTTTCCGCGTGCAGCACCGAGACGTTCGGGCTTGATTCCGCCGCGAAATTCGCCATAAGCGGCAGCGCCGGCTCGCGCTCGATGCCGAACAGCGCCGAGAACAATTCGTCGATATGCTCGAGCGGCACGACGGACAACCCGCCGCCGATATCCTCGAACAGCGTTTGCCAGTTTTCCTTCGGGATGAACACTTTCGTCGCGCCCGCCTGGAACGCGGCTTCGACCTTCGAGACGACGCCGCCGACCGGCTTCACCTTGCCGTGGATGCTTACCTCGCCCGTCATCGCGACCCGGTTGTCGACCGGCACGCCGAGGATGGCGGACGCGATCGCCGTCGCCATCGCGACGCCGGCGCTCGGCCCGTCGATCGGCACGCCGCCCGGGAAATTGACATGAAGGTCGTAGTCGTGCGGCTTCAGCCCGAACCGGCGCAGCACCGTCATAACGTTCTCGACGGAGCCGCGCGCCATGCTTTTGCGTCGCAGCGTCTTCGAACCGCCCCCGAGCTCCTCTTCGTCGACGACGCCGGTAATGTTGATTTTCCCGGCGCCCGGCCGCTCCGCTTGGTTCGCCGTCACCTCGATCTCGAGCAGCGTGCCCATGTTCGGACCGTACACGGCGAGGCCGTTCACGAAGCCGACCATCGGCTCCGGCGGAATTTTCTTCTCCGGCCGCGGCGTCATTTGGCTGCAGCGCGCCACCCACTCCACGTCGGCGGCGCTCAGCTCGCTGCGGCCTTCCGTCAGCGCGACGCCGGCCGCCAGCTGGACGATGTTGACGGCTTCGCGCCCGTTCGTCGCGTACCGCTTGACGACGTCGACCGCTTCCGGATTCGGCTCCATGCCGACCTTGCGGATCGCGTTCTCCGTAATTTCCCCGATTTCCTCCGGCAGCAGCGGGCGGAAGAAAATTTCCATGCAGCGGGACCGCAGCGCCGGCGGCAGCTCCTGCGGCGTGCGCGTCGTCGCGCCCACGAGGCGGAAATCGGCGGGGAGCCCGTTTTGGAAAATGTCGTGGATATAGCTCGGGATATGCGTGTCTTCCGGATTATAATAGGCGCTCTCGAGGAACACCTTGCGATCCTCCAACACCTTCAACAGCTTATTCAATTGAATCGGGTGAAGCTCCCCGATCTCGTCGATGAACAGCACGCCGCCGTGCGCCTTGCTGACCGCGCCCGGCTTCGGCTGCGGAATGCCGGCGACGCCCATCGCGCCCGCCCCTTGATAGATCGGGTCGTGCACCGAGCCGATCAGCGGATCGGCGATGCCGCGCTCGTCGAAGCGCGCCGTCGTCGCGTCGATCTCCGTGAACTTAGCGTCCTGCCGGAACGGGGAGTCCGGATTTTTCTTCGCTTCCTCGAGAATGACGCGCGCCGCCGCCGTCTTGCCGACCCCCGGCGGGCCGTACACGATCACGTGCTGCGGGTTCGGTCCGCACAGCGCCGCCTTCAGCGCCCGCAGCCCTTCCTTCTGCCCGATAATGTCGCTCATCGTCGTCGGACGCGTCCGCTCGGCCAGCGGCTTCGTCAGCGTGATGCTGCGCAGCTTCCGCAGCTTCTCCATCTCTTTCTTCGATTCCCGATCGACGGCCACCTTGTTGGTCTGTTGATTACGCAGCAAATTCCAAAAATATAAACCGATGACCACGGCGAAAAACACCTGTACCAGCATCAAAACGAGGCTTAGCGTCACCGTTCGTCCCTCCTCATGCTTCTATCGTTACCCTTCAGTATTACCTTCCTCCTGTTCCTTCATCCGGTGAAAGCGGCATGCAAATGAAAAGCCCCGAGTCGACATTCGACTCGGGGCTTTGCGCCGCTTAACTGTGCAAATTGTGATGCTTCCGTCCCGGTATTTCTCCGGTGCGGTTGTAATGCTCGACGATGACGTCGATCTCTTTCTTCAGCTCCGTCACCAGCTCTTGCTCCGGCACTTTGCGGATCATTTCGCCGTAGCGGAACAGCATGCCTTCGCCTCTCGCGCCGGCGATGCCGATGTCCGCCTCCCGCGCTTCGCCCGGGCCGTTCACGGCGCAGCCGAGCACGGACACCTTGATCGGAACCTTCACCTTCTCCAGATACGCCTCCACCTCGTTCGCGACCGCGAACAGGTCGATATCGAGGCGCCCGCACGTCGGGCAGGAAACGAGCGTCGCGGCGTTCGTGATGAGCCCGAACGTCTTCAGCAGCTCGCGAGCGACCTTCACCTCTTCGACCGGATCGGCGCTGAGCGAAATGCGGACCGTCGAACCGATGCCCATATTGAGCAGCACGCCGAGACCTGCCGCGCTCTTCACCGTGCCGGAGAACAGCGTGCCGGCTTCGGTGATGCCGAGGTGCAGCGGATACGGAATGACCTGCGCCGCCTTCGTGTACGCCGCGATCGCCATCGGCACGTCGGACGCCTTCAGCGACACGATGATGTCGTGGAAATCGAGCTCTTCCAAGATGCCGATATGGAACAGCGCGCTCTCGACCATCGCGTCGGGCGTCGGGTAGCCGTATTTCTCGAGCAGATGCTTCTCGAGCGAGCCGGCGTTCACGCCGATGCGGATCGGAATGCCGCGATCCTTGCAGGCTTGAACGACCGCCTCGACGTTCTTGCGCTTGCCGATGTTGCCCGGATTGATGCGCACCTTGTCGATCCCGTTCTCGATCGCCTTCAGCGCGAGCCGGTAATCGAAATGGATATCCGCGACGAGCGGGATCGAGATGCGCTTTTTGATTTCTTTGATCGCCTCGGCCGCTTCCTCGTTGTTCACCGTCACCCGCACGAGCTGGCAGCCGGCTTCCTCGAGCCGGTGAATTTCGGCGACGGTCGCTTCGACGTTGGCCGTTTTCGTCGTGCACATGCTTTGAATCGTCACTTCGTTGCTGCCGCCGATCGTGAGATTGCCGACTTTGACGGGACGAGTATCTTTGCGATGGTACATTCGGTTCCCCTCCCAAGGAAATAACGAAACGAAGCACCCGTCTGGGGAGACGGATGCTGCGCGGATTAACGTTCCGAAACCGCGGGTTACGCGCTTTCTTCCTTCTTGTTTTTCTTATCGGTCTTCGCGAGCGTGAGCGTCGGCACGATTTTGTTCGCGACGACGTCCTTCGTGATGAGGCAGTGGTTAATATCGGTCCGCGACGGCACGTCGTACATCACGTCGAGCATGATGCTCTCGATGATGGCGCGCAGGCCCCGGGCGCCGGTATTCCGCTTGATCGCTTCCGCCGCGATCGCGGTAAGCGCCTCCTGCTCGAACTCGAGGTGGACGTTATCCATCTCAAGCAGCTTCTGATACTGCTTCACGAGCGCGTTCTTCGGCTCGGAGAGGATGCGCACGAGCGCCGCCTCGTCGAGCGGTTCGAGCGACGTGATGACCGGCAGACGGCCGACGAATTCCGGAATGAGGCCGTATTTCAGCAAGTCTTCCGGCAGCACCATCGACAAATATTCGCCCGCTTTGAGATCCGCCTTCTGGCCGTCGGCGCCGAAGCCGATGACCTTCTTGCCGATCCGGCGCTTGATAATCTGCTCGAGGCCGTCGAACGCGCCGCCGCAGATGAACAAGATGTTCGTCGTATCGATTTGGATGAACTCTTGGTGCGGGTGCTTCCGGCCGCCCTGCGGCGGAACGGACGCAACCGTGCCTTCCAAAATTTTCAGCAGCGCCTGCTGAACGCCTTCGCCCGATACGTCGCGCGTGATCGATGGGTTCTCCGACTTGCGCGCCACTTTGTCGATTTCGTCGATATAAATGATGCCGCGCTCCGCCTTCTCGACGTCGTAATCCGCCGCTTGGATGAGCTTCAGCAGAATGTTCTCCACGTCTTCGCCGACGTAGCCCGCTTCCGTGAGCGACGTCGCGTCCGCGATCGCGAACGGCACGTTCAAAATTTTCGCGAGCGTCTGCGCGAGGAGCGTTTTGCCGCTGCCCGTCGGGCCGACGAGCATGATGTTGCTCTTCGTCAACTCGACGTCTTCGTTTTTGCCTGTCGTGTTGATCCGCTTATAGTGGTTGTAAACGGCGACCGCGAGCGATTTTTTCGCTTGGTCTTGGCCGATGACGTACTGGTCCAAAATTTCGCGAATTTGATGCGGCTTCGGCACTTCCTTCAGATCGAGCTCTTCCTCGTGACCGAGTTCCTCCTCGACGATCTCCGTGCACAGCTCGATGCATTCATCGCAAATATATACGCCAGGACCGGCGACGAGTTTGCGCACCTGATCCTGCATTTTTCCGCAGAACGAACATTTCAGCTGGCCCTTCTCTTCGTTGAACTTAAACATAACCTTCCCTCCTTATTTCAGATCGCCCGGCGTGATCACCTTGTCGATGAGCCCGTAAGCGAGTGCTTCTTCCGCGCTCATGAAGAAATCCCGATCCGTGTCGCGCTCGATTTTCTCGTACGGCTGGCCCGTATGCGTCACGTAAATTTGGTTCAGCTTCTGCTTCGTCTTGATGATCCAGTCCGCATGGATTTTGATGTCCGTCGCCTGGCCTCTGACGCCGCCGAGCGGCTGATGGATCATGACCTCGCTGTTCGGCAGCGCGTACCGCTTGCCTTTCGCGCCGGCCGTGAGCAGGATGGAGCCCATGCTCGCCGCCATGCCGACGCAAATCGTCGACACGTCGGGCTTAATATATTGCATCGTATCGTAGATGCCCATCCCGGCCGTGACCGAACCGCCGGGAGAATTTATATAGAGGTGAATGTCCTTCTCCGGGTCTTCCGCCGCAAGGAAAAGCAATTGCGCGATGACGAGATTGGCCACATCGTCATCGATGCCGCTTCCGAGGAAGATAATGCGGTCTTTCAACAATCGCGAGTAAATATCGTACGAACGCTCGCCGCGGTTTGTTTGTTCCACCACAATCGGGACTAGATTCATGCGCTACCAACCTCGTTTCATAGCAGATAGGGTTATCATTATTTTAACACTTTCCGGTGGCGGTGTCATTTTTGGGACTCTTTCCCGGCCGAGGGGTAAAAAAGGGCACGCCTCAGAAAATTTGAACGTGCCCTCTTTGGAATATGCTCCTCGATTGTCCGGGAATTACTTCACCTTGCTGTGTTCCACCAGGAAGTCTACCGCCCGTTTCATGGACAGCTCGCTCTGGATGTCTTCTAGTCGTCCGTTCGCCGTCAGGATGCTGCGGATTTCTTCGACCGGACGCTGGTACGTGTCCGCCATCGTTTGGAGTTCCTTCTCCAGATCTTCGTCCGACGCTTCGAGCCCTTCGGCCTTCGCGATCGCCTCGAGCACGAGGTTGTTGCGCACGCGCTTCTCGGCGTCCGGCTGCATTTGCTCTTTCAGCGCGGATTCGCTCTGGTTCGTGAATTGGAAATACATTTGAAGCGTCATGCCTTGCGCCCGGAGACGGGATTCGAACTCTTTTACCATATTATTCAGTTCCGTCTCGACCATGACTGCCGGAACGTCTACCGTGGCGTTCGCGGACGCTTGATCGATGACGGATTGCTCTTGATGGATGCGGAATTCGCGCTCTTTGCGCGCTTTCAGCTTGCTTTCAAGATCTTTCTTGAACTCTTCGAGCGTTTCGAATTCGGAAACGTCCTTCGCGAATTCGTCGTCGAGCTCAGGCAAGTTTTTGCGCTTCAGCTCTTGGAGTTTCACCTTGAACGTCGCCGCTTTGCCTTTCAGGTTTTCGGCATGGTAGTCCTCGGGGAACGTCACTTCGACGTCCTTCTCCTCGCCCTTCTTCATGCCTACGACGCCTTCTTCGAAGCCCGGGATGAAGCTGTTCGAGCCGAGCTCGAGCGAATGCTTCTCGCCTTTGCCGCCTTCGAACGCCTCGCCGTCGACGAAGCCTTCGAAATCGATGACCGCGATGTCGCCCATTTGCGCTTCGCCGTCTTCGACCGGCACGATTTCCGCGTGGCGCTGCTGCAGACGCTTCAGCTCCTCGCCGATCTCTTCGTCCGTCACTTCCGTGCTCTTGCCTTCGACTTCAAGGCCTTTGTATTCGCCGAGCGTCACTTCCGGCTTCACTTGCACCTTCGCCGTCAGCTTCATCGGCTGGTTCTTCGCGAAGCTCTCGATGTCCACTTCCGGACGATCGATCGGTTCGATGCCCGTTTCTTGGAGTGCGTATGTATACGCTTCCGGCAAGAGAATATCAATCGCTTCTTGATACAGGCTTTCGACGCCGAACTTCGCTTCGAAAATTTGGCGCGGCACTTTGCCCTTGCGGAAGCCTGGAACATTGACCTTGCTCGATACTTTCTTGAACGCTTTATCCAGGGCTTCGTTCACGTGCTCCGCTTCGACCTCGATCGTAAGCACCCCAACGTTGCTCTCTAGCTTTTCCCAACTCGCCTTCATATTATGCATCCTCCAAACTTTCGGTCCGAAAATATAACCATGCCATTATAACACATAACCTGTCCATTTCAAACGTGGACGCCCGAGATGTCGCGAAAGAACTTCGCGATGGCCTCGTACGCTTTCTCCCAATCGGGAAGCAGCGGTTCCGTGATGCCGTATCGGTCCTGCAGCTCCTCGGCGGGCGCGTCGCCGTACATCGCCCGGGTGACCGCCGCGTGGAGCGCGGACGCCCACACGTCTTGGCCGGCTTCGTCGGCGCGCAGCAGCTCGCGGTAGAGCGCCGTGCCGTACCAATACGGCAAGAACTCCTCCCACGTGCGCTTCGCGAACTCCGCGACCGTCGGGTCCTCGTCCTCCGCCGCCGCCCGCACGCGTTCGGCGATTTGCGGCAGCGGCTCCGGGAACCGGTCCGCCGACGGCGGCGTCCGCTCCACGTCGACCGTGACGATTTCGCCGAGCTTGCCGAACGTCGCCTCGCCCTCGACGCCGAGCTTCGCCAGCGTCTGCAGCAGCTTGAACCCGACGAACGGGTGCAGCTGCGGGTCCGCCAGCTTTTGCTTCAGCGCCTCCGCGACGCCGTCGTCCGTCACGTACGCGAGCTGCTCGAGAGCGAGCAGCTGAGAGTCGACCGATGCGCGATTCAGCGACTCGAGCAACCGTTTCGTATATAGTTTATCCTTCGACGACCTCGCGGAAACATGAGCGCGAAGCAGCTCTTCTTCCCCGGCGGGACCTTCGTCCTCGCCCTCGTCCGCGCCGCGGGCGGCGTCTGGGAACTCGGTCCGCAGCCACTGGAGCAGCGTGCTCCATTCCGCGTTGGCTCGGCCGTCGTCGGGCCGGCAGTCGACCAGAAATTCGAGCATGCGGATCGCTTCGCCGTATGCTTCCTTTTCCAGCAGTTTCGTCAATTCGAACTGATAATAATCAATGGTTTTCGGGAAAAGAATCAATTCCCCCCGCGTCCTGCCGCTCATCGAAACCCCCGATTGAAAAAGGTTCTTCCCATTGTAGCAGTTTTTATCGGGAATGCAAACAGCGCTGCCATCGCCGCCAACGGCATTGCAGGGCGAACTTACCGGTTGCGCGATATCCAAAAACCGTGTTATAATTCGATTCTGATGTCCCAGTAGCTCAGTCGGATAGAGCATACGCCTTCTAAGCGTACGGTCGGGGGTTCGAATCCCTCCTGGGACGCCATTTTTATACATAATATGTATCGCACTCCCAGCCTTCGGACGCCATATCGGCGAAACCGGAGGCTTTTTTGATGCGCCCCTTGGTGCGTCGGTTATTCGTTTCCGGCGTTTCCTTTGTTTTAACCGGATACGTTCGGGCGTTCGAACTCAAGCTAAGGAAGTCGTCATCCCCTACAACCACACTTCGAGGAGTGGATCGCATGTCCAAGGCAACGTCCAAACAAGCGGGTTCGAGCTCCGCGCAGAGCGGCTCCGGCATCCAGAAAGCCGCGCAGAACGCTGGCAAGGAAGTGGCCGCCGCCGTCGTCGACGCTTCCATGAAGGTGGAGAGCGCGATGGCGCAGCAAGTGAAAAAAGGCGCCCAAGCGGTACAGCAGATGGCGGATCAAGCGTCGCAGCAAGCGCAGCAGCAGCTGCAGCAGTCGATGTCGAAATCGTCGCAGAGCAGCCAATCGGCTCAAAGCTCGCAAGCTTCGCAGCCGTCCCAAATGTCTTCGCAGATGTCGCAGCCTGCGCAGCCATCGACGACGACCCAGCCGATGCAGGACGGCGCGTCCCAGCCGATGACGCCGGATCAAACGCAGACGATGGTCGAGCAGATCACGCAGCAGGCGCAGCAAGTCGTCATGGAAGCCCAACAGCTTGCGCAGCAGGCGATTCAGCATGCGCAAAGCGCCGTGCAAAAAGCGACGCAAGCGCAGCAAATTCAGACGGAAGCGCAAAAAATCCAGGGCTTGAGCGCCCAGCAGCTGCAGGAAGCGAAGCTTCAACAGGAAATGCTGGCGCAGCAGCTGCAAGCCGTGCAGCAAAAGGCGAGCCAAGCGCAGCAGCTCGCGCAGAAGGCTAGCCAAGCGCAGCAGCTCAGCGTTTCGCAGCTGCAAGCGGCGCAGCAAGAGCTCCAGCAAGTCGAGCAAACGCTGCACTAATCAGGCGTTACCGATCGGGCGTCCCGGATGGGGCGCCTTTTCGCGTTGCCGTTAAGGCGCGCCGCGGCGAAACGGCGCGAAAACGGGGCAACCTAGGACGAGAACCACTTTCGAGATGCGGAGGGATGAAATATGGCGCTATGGCTTATTTACGCGCTGTTGTCCGCCTTGACGGCGGCGCTTGTGGCGGTGCTGGGGAAAATCGGGCTGGAGGACGTCGATTCGACTGCGGCGACGGCCGTCCGCGCGGCGATCATGGCGATTTTCCTGATCGGCTTCGCGGCGTTCCAAGGGAAGCTGTCGCTCGCCGTCGGCATCGTCGGCCAGCGCCGGGCGCTGGCGTTCATCGCCTTGAGCGGAGCCGCGGGCGCGGCGTCGTGGCTGTTTTATTTTCTGGCGCTGAAATACGGCAGCGTGTCGCAGGTCGCCCCGATCGACAAATTGAGCGTCGTCGCCGCCGTCGTGCTCGCCGCCGCGTTCTTGGGCGAAAAAATATCGTGGACGACCGGCGCCGGCGTCGCGCTGATCGCGGCCGGCGCCGTCCTTGTCGCCCTCAAATGAATCAGTCCGCTTCGGTCAAATGCCGATGCACCCAATCGACGGGCACGGCGAGGCCGATGCGATGCTTCTTGCCGTCGCGCTCCAGCGTGCTGGTAGCGAAGACGACGCCGATCACTTGCCCGTCCTTCGTCAGCACCGGGCTGCCGCTGTTCCCTTTGTAAATCGGGGCCTCGATCGCCATCAGCGGCGGGCTTCGCTCCGACAGCAGCCCCCAAGTGACGCCCTCGTTCGCGATGCCGTTGAAAAACAGCGGGTTGCCGATCACGTACACCGGCACGTCCTCGGCGCCGTCGTACGCCTCCGCCAGCGTCAGCGACGGCAAGCCGTCCGCGTCGATGTCGACGACGGCGAGATCGACATCGTCGTCGACCGATCGAATCGTCCCCCGGAACACGCGCCCGTCCGCGAAATGCACGCTCGGCGCGCCGCCGTCGACGACGTGCCGGTTCGTGACGATGAGCCCGTCCTCCGAAACGACGAAGCCCGTCCCCTTCGAGGCGCCCGAACGGATCACGACGACCGATTGCTTGTACTCCTGCACGACCTCCGACTGCGACAGCCTGGCGGACGTCGCGAGGAACCGGACCGCCGCCAGCGAGAACATTTGGGGCAGCACCGCCAGCACCTGCGCGCACAGCATGAGCGCGAGGACGCCGGCCATGATTTTGCGAAACCGCGACGAGCGGAAAAACGGCGGCGGCGGTTCGCCTTCCTCGTCCGCCGCTTTGAACAGCTCGGCCAGCTCCTCGTCCGTGAACTCTCTCCCGTGCTCGCGATCCTCGTACTCGGTCAGCGCCGGCGCCGAAGCGCGCCGCTCGCTCTCTCCGGCGCCCTCCGTCGAATCCGGCTGCTGCTCCGGCCGTTCCGCCTGCCGCCGCTCCGACTCATTCGACCGATTCCGCGCCTCGCCGTCCCGGTCCTGCGCCGAATGCTTCTTGTCGCCGTCGACCAACGTCAAATGATTTTTCGCTTTGCCGCCGCTGACCAGCGTCAAATGCCTTCTTTTCTCGCCGCCCCCGTCGTGCCGTTCCGTCATGCCGCAGCCCCCTCGCTCGCGTTCGCTTCGCTGTTTCTTTCTCTCATTATAACACGCAGCGGCCGTTCTCCGGTTTCGCCCGGACGCGCAAAAGCCCGGAGACGAGCCCCCGGGCTTTGCATTCAGCATTCAGCTCAACTTTTACCGTAATAGAAGGCGTCCTCGATTTGCTCCCGCAGATCCCCGAACCGCAGCACTTGCTCCTCGAACGAACGGCGGGTCGTCTCGCCGTCGGAGCTGCCGCCGAACAGTCTGTCGGTCGCGTCGACGTAAGCCTCATGCAAATTGTTCTCGTACCAGTCCAACAGCCGATCCTCCCGCCTCTCCGACACGTTCGCGAGCGCGAGGCGGCCGTCCGCCTCCCGTCGGAACGTAGCGATCAAGGGATGGTCGAAGCCGTCGGCCGCGACCTCCACCTCGGCGAACGTTTCGTCCCCGCTGTAGCCGAGCCGGACGAACGACGCGTTCCTTATCGTAATCATCCCTCTGCCCCTTCCGTATAGGCTTATCCTCCTATAGAATCCCGCAGGGACTTGCATCTTATCCCGTCTCCGCGCATACCTATAATCCATACTCCGCAAGGAACATCGAGTGTGTCATGCCCTATGGGTTCTTCGCGTACATCCGTAAGATAAGCGCAAACGAACCGTCCCGAGAGAAGGCCCGGCAGGGCTTTTTCGCGTCGATGGGAACCGTCGGCAGGCATTACCGGACACCAAGATGGAAAGGGATGAAACCTATGTGTGGAATCACCGGATGGGTCGACTGGAATAAAACGTTGACGAACTATTCGGCGGCGCTCGAAAACATGACGGAAACGATGGGCGCCCGCGGCCCGGACGCTTCCGGCACGTGGCTTTCGGGGCATTGCGCGCTCGGCCACCGGCGGCTAAGCATTATCGATCCGGCCAACGGGGCGCAGCCGATGTACCGCAAGTACGGCGGACATACGTTCACGATCGTATATAACGGCGAGCTGTACAATACGATGGAACTGCGCAGGGAGCTGGAAGCGAGAGGGCATACGTTCCGCACGAACTGCGACACGGAAGTGCTGCTCGTCTCCTACATCGAATGGGGACGCGCGGCCGTCGACCGGCTGAACGGCATTTTCGCCTTCGCGGTGTGGAGCGAACGCGATCAAAGCTTGTTCCTCTGCCGCGACCGCGTCGGCGTCAAGCCGCTGTTCTACGCTCACGCGAACGGCTCGTTCTTGTTCGGCTCGGAGCCGAAAGCCATATTGGCGAACCCGGCCTTCCAACCGGAGATCGGACCGGAAGGGCTCGCCGAAATTTTCGCGGTCGGTCCCGCGCGGACGCCCGGACACGGCGTGTTCCGGGATATGCACGAGCTCAAACCCGGCCATTTCCTCGTCTACGACCGCAACGGCCTGCGCACGCAGTGTTATTGGAAAGTGGAAGCCCGCGAGCACGAAGACGATCTCGAAACGACGGCGAGCAAAGTCGGCGAGCTGCTGAAAGACACGGTCGAGCGCCAGCTCGTGTCCGACGTTCCGGTCTGCACCCTGCTCTCCGGAGGCCTCGACTCCAGCGCGCTGACGTCCTTCGCCGCGGAATACTACAATAAGAACGCGCTCGGCCGCATTCATACGTACTCGATCGACTACGTCGACAACGACAAGCATTTTAAATCGACGGCGTTCACGCCGAATCCGGACCGCCCATGGATCGAAAAAATGCGGGATTACCTCGGCACGGAGCATCATTTCATCGAATTCGATACGCCGGAGCTCGTCAAGACGCTCGAAGACGTCGTCTACGCGCGCGATTTGCCCGGCATGGCCGACGTCGACGCCTCGCTGCTGCTGTTTTGCCGAGAAATCAAAAAAGGCGCCACCGTCGCCATTTCCGGCGAGGCGGCGGACGAAATTTTCGGGGGGTATCCGTGGTTCCACCGCGAGGACGCCCTGAACGCGAACACGTTCCCGTGGTCCCGCTTTACGCATGTTCGGGCGGAACTGCTGAAGCCGGAGCTCGTCGAATGGATCCGGCCGATCGAATACGTCGAGGATCGGTATGCGGAAGCGCTCGCGGAGGTGCCGCGTCTGCCGCACGAGAAGGAAGGCCGGCTCGGCCGCATGCGCGAGATGTCGTACCTCAACATCACGCGGTTCATGCCGACGCTGCTCGACCGCAAAGACCGCATGAGCATGGCGGCGGGGCTCGAGGTGCGCGTGCCGTTCTGCGACCACCGGTTGATCGAGTATGTGTTCAACATTCCGTGGGAGATGAAGATGACGGGCGGACGCGAAAAAGGCATCCTTCGCAAAGCGCTCGAAGGCTATCTCCCGGACGAAGTGCTGTACCGGAAAAAAAGCCCGTACCCGAAGACGCACAACCCGAATTACATGAAGGCGGTGCGCGAGTGGGTCGAATCGATTTTGGACGATGCCTCCTCGCCGATCCTGCGCTTCGTGGACGCGAACAAAATTCGGCAAATGGCTAAAGGCGAGACCGACCAGTTCGACATCCCCTGGTTCGGTCAGCTCATGACCGGGCCGCAAATGTTCGCGTACCTCGCGCAAGTAAACACGTGGTTGAAGCGGTACAACGTTACCGTAAAATAAGTTCCTTTATTTGTCGGCGGCCGATTACAATCGGCCGCCGAATTCGTGTTTCAGCTTCTCGGCGAGCTCCAGCAGCGCTTTCCCGCGGTGGCTGACCCGATGCTTCTCCTCCGGCGCCGCTTCGCCGAACGTTTTCCCAAGGCCGGGCACGTAGAACAGCGGATCGTACCCGAAGCCGCCGGTTCCGCGCGGCTCCGGCACGATCGCGCCTTCGACGGCGCCCTCCGCTGGAATCGTGCGGCCTTGCTCCGGGATGTACAGCGCGAGCGCGCAGACGAACCGCGCCGGGCTGAGCGCCGCGACGCCGTCCGCCGTCGTATGCTCCGCCCCGATGGCGGCAAGTTCGCGGAGCAGCTTCTCGTTGTTGCGCGCGTCGTCGGACGGCTCGCCGGCGTAGCGGGCCGAGTACACGCCCGGCGCCCCGTCCAGCTCGTCTACGCATAAGCCCGAGTCGTCCGCGAGCGCGGGACGGCCGAGCGCCTCCGCCGCGGCGCGCGCCTTCTTCTCGGCGTTCGCCGCGAACGTCTCGCCGTCTTCGACGACGTCGGGCGCGGCCCCCTCCGGCAAATCGAGCAGCGACAGCACCTCGATGCCGAGCGGCGACAGCATGTCGCGGAACTCGGCGGCTTTCCCCTTGTTCCGCGTCGCGATGACGATCGACTTAAGCATGAGCCGCGCTCGCCTCCCGAATGCGCTCCGACGCCGCCTCGCCGAGCGCCTCGCTCTGCAGCGCCTGCATCCGGCGGATGCCCTGCTCCGCGACGTCGAGCATGCCGTTCAGCTCCGCTCGCGTGAACGGCGCCTCCTCGCCCGTGCCCTGCACCTCGACGAGCTTGCCGTCCCCCGTCATGACGACGTTCATATCGACGATCGCCTTGCTGTCTTCCTCGTAGTTAAGGTCGAGCAGCACGTTGCCGTTAACGACGCCGACGCTGAGCGACGCCAGGAAGTCCCGCAGCGGGTATTTCCGAGCGTCCGGCAGCATGCCCGCCGCGCGCAGCTTCTCGATCGCGAGGCCGAGCGCCACGAACGAGCCGGTGATCGACGTCGTCCGCGTTCCGCCGTCCGCTTGGATCACGTCGCAATCGAGCGTGATCGTCCGTTCGCCGAGCGCATGCAGATCGACGACCGATCGGAGCGCGCGGCCGATGAGCCGCTGGATTTCCATCGTTCGGCCGGACAGCTTCCCTTTCGCCGACTCGCGCTGATTGCGCACCTGCGTCGCGCGAGGCAGCATCGAATACTCGGCCGTCACCCAGCCGCGGCCCTGCCCCTTCATGAAGGGCGGCACCCGCTCGTCGATCGTCGCCGTGCAAATGACTTTCGTGGCGCCGACCTCGATCAGCACCGAGCCTTCCGCATATTTATTGACGCCCGTCGTAATCGTCGTCGGGCGAAACTCATCCCATTGTCTTCCGTCGTTCCGCATGTAAGTTCGCGCTCCCCTTTCTCCCGATCCGGAAACCATAATTGTTACGCTGCTTAGTTTCCATCGGAGCGAACGGCGTCATCCGTTCGCGTCGTACCTCATCTTACCAGAAGATCATGGAAAAATCACATTCCGCCCCGCCGCACGGTTTCCGGCATCGGGGAGCGCTCCGGATCAGCGCGCCAGGGACGGCAAAGCCGCGCGGCGCATCCCGCGCCGCGCGGCTCATCCCGTTCATGACCCGGTTTACATTTCCAGCGGGTTCAGCGCTTTCGGCCGGCTGACCGGCGCCGAGCCGTAGTCTTTGTCGTCCGTGCCGAGCACCTGCGCCGCGCCTTCCATCGTAATTTGCACGTCCTTCGCCGGCGTCGTGTCCGTCAGCGACAGGACGATCGCCTGCAGCCCTTCCGCCGGCAGCTTCTCGCCGGAGCCGGCGAGCGCCGCGTCGAGATCGACCGTGATCCGGTCGCCCGTCGAATCGACGACCGTCTCCGGCTCCTCCGCCGTCGGCAGGAACACCGCGTCCAGCTTGCTCGTCTCGAGCGGGCCTTTCACGAGCTCGGCCACCGTCGCGCCCGGAACGTCGTCCGTCCACTCGATAAGGCGCGTCACCGGCACGTAGTACGTGAAGCTGTCCGCCGTTTGGTTAAGGAAATACAGCGTCACCGGCGTCGCCCGCGTATAATCGACGCCGGACGCGCGCTCCACGTTGATGCCGAACTTGCGCGACAGCGGCGCGTCGAGCGGCGTCTTCGCCACCGGCATTTCCTTGAGCGCCTTCCCTTCGATCCACAGCTGCACGTGTTCGACGGACGGGTAGCTCGTCATCGCCCACGTGACCGCCTCGAGAATTTGCCGCTCGTCGGCTTCGTCGTACGTCGCGAACGCTTCGTTGAAGTCGATCGTCGCCGTCTTCGTCGTCGTATCGATATCGAGCGAAATGACCTCGGTTCCCTCCGGCAGCACCGCCGAGAACCCTTCCGGCAGCAAATCTTCGCCCGGGCCGCCCTTCACCATATATTGCAAGGTCCGCTTCGCGACGTCCGGCGTGTCGTACGGCAGCTTGACACTGAGCGGCGCGATGTAGCCGTCCCCGTCACGCACGTACAGCGTCGCGTTGAACGACGTCGACGCTTCCGCCGATGCCGCGACCGCCTCCCCTCCCGCCTCGCCGGTCAAGTCCTGCGGCGGATCGATCGGCGTCGATCCGGTGGACGAGGAAAGCGAGCAGCCCGATAATATACCGACGGAAGCAATGATGCTGATCCAGCCAACTTTTTTATTTCGATTCATGGTCCATGAGCCTCCCCAATGAGTTTGTACTATGTATACGAGCCTCCCGGGGTTTTATAACCACTTTTTGTCCACCTCCCGCGAAAAAGACTTGCCGCCTCGCGACGCGGGCATACTAAAACTCGTCATTTTGATCAGAAAAGGGGTTCGTGCGGATGAAATACAGCTTGGATAGCGCGAAGGTAGCCGCCGCGACGAAGGAATGGCTCGAAAAGCGGAACGTGCGGACGGAGGAAATCGCGGAGCTTGTCTTGTTTTTGCAAGGGGAGTATATCCCGGGGCTGACGCTGGACGACTGCAAGGAAAGCGTGGAGCGCGTGCTGGAGAAGCGCGAGGTGCAAAACGCGGTGCTGACGGGGATTCAGCTCGACATGCTGTGCGAGCGCGGACAACTGTTCGAACCGCTGCAGGACATGGTCAAATACGATGAGGGCTTGTACGGAGTAGACGAAATCGTGGCGCTGTCGATCGTGAACATCTACGGCTCGATCGGGCTGACGAATTTCGGCTATATCGACAAATTAAAGCCGGGCGTGCTGAAGCGGCTCAACGACAAAAACGACGGCTTCATCCACACGTTCCTGGACGATATCGTCGGCGCGATCGCCGCCGCGGCGTCGAGCCGCATCGCGCATACGCGCACGGCGGTGCTGCCCGTGCCGGAAGAGCCGGAGCCGGCGCGATAACCACGCGCCGACCCGCGCGTCTACCTCCCGCCCGCTGCCGCGTAGCGGACGGCTGGTTCCTCTTCGACGACGACGATGCGCCCGCGCCGCTCCAAATACGCGAGATGCGCCAGCGTCTCCGCCAGCGCGAACCGAAGCTGATGCACGGACAGCTTCTCGCCGAACAGAGTCCGGCACAGCGCGTACCCCGTCATCGGCTCCGCGAGCAGCGACTCCATCCGGGCGAGCCGCTCGTCGTGGTGCGAGCGGATGGCGCGGACGCGCGCTTCGTAATGCCCGAACGGCTCGCGATGGCCCGGGAACGCCTGAACGACCGGCAGCTCCGCCGCTTCCTCGAGCGACGCCATGTACGTCCCGAGCGGATCGGCATCGCCGAACGGCAGCAGCGACACGTTCGGCGTAATGCCCGGCAGCACGTGGTCGCCGCAAAACAGCCGTCCGGTCGCTTCGTCCCATAAGCTGAGATGTCCCGCCGCGTGGCCGGGCGTATGCAGCGCGGCGTAGCTCCGGTCGCCGAGCGCGACGGCGTCGCCGTATCGAACCGTCTCCGTGCGCGCCGGCGCCGGAGACACCATCGGCACGAAGCCGGCCAAATGCCCGCGCATCGCCTCCCGCCCCTCGGCGGGGTAGCCGTGCCGCTCGAACAGCGCCAGCGTCTCCGCCGCCGTGCGCTCCGCGCTCGCGGGTCCCCACAGCGTATCCGCCTGCTCTCTGGCGACGGCCGACAGCCGCACCGGCGCGCCGGTAAGCTCCTGCATCCATCCCGCAAGGCCGTAGTGGTCGGGATGATGATGCGTCAGCACGATCGAACGGACATCCTCCCATCGGAAGCCGACCGCGTTCGCCGCCTCCCGCCAAACCGTTTCCGCCTCCGGCGTGCGCAGTCCCGGATCGACGATGTCGACGACGCCGCGCTCCCCTTTCACGACATACGCATTCACCCACAACAACGGAAACGGCAGCGGCACCTTCACCTGCCATATGCCGTCCCCGCGGTCGATGTATCTCTCCATTAGACGTCTTCTCCTTTGCATCCGACGAGGATGAGCCGCTTCGAGCGCGCTTCCTCGTAATCGGATCCGTCATAATCGCCGAACGCGCGCAGGAGCGTCAGGCCAGCGCCCTTCAGCATCCGCACGAAATCGGACAGCTCGTACAATTTGACGCGCTCCTCGTACGTTCTTGCAGAGGCGCCGCGTTCGCTCACGCGAATCGTCTTGACGACGCAGCCGGCTTGGATCGTTCGCGTTTCTTCAATATAAAGAGGTCCGTCCCTCTTCGTCGATCTCGGCACCAGATGTTCCTTCGTATACGATGGATTTAAGAAGTCGATGACGAACCGTCCGCCGGGACGAAGCAAGCGATGCATCTCGCGCAGCACCTTCTCGTTCTCGGCGTCCGACTCGAAATAGCCGAAGGAGGTAAATAAATTCAATACGGCATCGAAACGTTCGGCGAGCGGAACGGCGCGCATGTCGCCTCTCACCCAGCGAATGCCGTTAGGCTCGCGCTTTCGCGCCACCGCCAAGAGCGTTTCGGACAAATCGACGCCGACGACGCTGTAGCCGAGCCGCCGGAGCACGACCGAGTGACGGCCGGTGCCGCAGCATAAATCCAGCACGCTCGCCCGCGGTGGCAGCCGGAGCCAAGCCGACATCGCGCGAACCTCGTGTTCCGCCCCTTTGACGTCCCGGTGCTTGTACACCGCCAAATAATCTTCGCAAAAGGTTCGCTCGTACCATGGCTTATTCACGCGACCACCGCCTATACGGTTTTGCTCGTATTATTGTACTAAGAGCGCCGGGAAAACTCAAAAACCTTCTGCGCAGCGGCCCCGTGACGGCGGCGGCGGACAGAAGGTCCCTAGAGGGTTCCGTATGGAAAGAAGCGAGCGTCAAATGTTCAGTTCCCCGAGCCTGATCAGCTCCACAACCGCTTGAGAACGGCCTTTGACATTCAGCTTCTGCATCACGTTGGAAATGTGATTGCGTACGGTTTTTTCGCTGATAAACAGCAGCTGGGCAATGTCTCTGGTCGTTTTGTCTTGAACCAGCAATTCGAACACTTCCCGTTCGCGGTTCGTCAGCAGGAACTTATTTCGGTGGTCGTTACCCTTCAAGTGCGTCACCCCTCCTTGCTCGGGATTTGTTTTACAAGGTTAAGGGATACAGTCACCATATAGTATGAAGTGAAGGGGAGGTTGGTGCGGAGGGGGGGAAAAATAGGCGGAATATGTAGAAGCCGAAGAGCATATACTCTTCGGCTCGATTCACGGATGCGTCTTTAACGCGTGCTGTCGAGCGTGCCCGCTTGCGCGTTGTTCAGCGTGCCGGCTTCGACGCCGCCGTCGACCGTATGACGCGGGTTCGACCGGTCGAAGCTGTTGTCGAGCCGTCGCGTCACGCCGTTGCGGTTGCGCTGATCGTAGCCGTTCAAGTCATAGCGATTCGTGTCGGTCTCGCGGAACATGCGGTGGACGAAGGCGTTAAAATCGTTCAACGGCTGTTGTCCGCCGCGCCTGTTCAATCGTACCGAATAACTGCTCAACCGGCGCATAAACTCTCGGTCCGCGCTCACGTACACGTTCCGGACGTTCGGCGCGAGAGAACGAACGACGCTTTCTACTCGCGCCCGCACCTGCGAGCTGAGCGTATCGTGCGCATTGTACGAGCTTAAGCTGCCGTATGCCCCGCCGTTGTACATGTAGCGATGCGAAGCGTCTTCCGGATACGGGCCGTTCATCCCCGTGCGGTTCATGATGCGTCCGGACAATCCGCGGTACTGCGTTCCGGCGTTCGCGCGGGATCCGCCGACGCTGCCGGACTGCTGCGCGTTCATGCCGCCGACGCTGCCGGACTGCCCCGCGTTCATGCCGCCGACGATCCCCGAATTGACGCCGTACCCGCCGAACGAACCGTTGCTGGTGCTCGCCGTGCCGCCGCTCATCCCGGAGACGCCCCCGGTCGTGCCGCCGGCGTTCATGCCCGTGCCGGCGACGCCGCCGGCGTTCATGCCCGCTCCTGTACCGCGGGTCCGGCTGCCCGTGCCTCTGCCGGTATCCATGCCGGTGACGCTGCCTTCGATCGGACCGCCCCCGACGTTCGTGTCGGCGTTCGCTCCCCCGCGGCCTCCGCCGAACATGCGGCCCAGCCCGCTCAAGAATCCTCCGGGCTCGCGATCTCCGCCGGAATACCCGCTAATTTCGGAACCGCCGTTCATCCCGAGCCCCGGAGTCCGCTGATTCAAACCGTACATGTTCGGCGCGGCCGCCATGGAGCCGACGTCGTTCAGTCCGAACGTGCCGGCGCCCGTCGTGCGTTGACCGCGTACGCTCGGGAACGCGCGGCTGTCGGTATTGCCGTAATAATTGCCCCGAATGCCCCATTCCGAAGCGTTCCGGCTCAATCGGGCGTTGCTGCCGCCGAGCGCCGTGCCGCGCCCCGCGTTATTGTTCAGTTCCACCGCGACATAAGCGTTCGTTTCGCCCATGACGACGCGAGCGCGCGAGATGCCGTCGATGCGCTCGATCGCGCGGGCCATTTCTTGGTTCGCGCGCAAATTGCGATTGGTATGAGTGCCATACTGCTGCATCGAGGCGTTGCGGCCGACCGTATTCGTGCGGTACCCGTTTTGGGACATTTCATCGGCTGCGGGTTGTCCTCCGCAGGCGGCCATCGCGACGACGGAGGCGCCGATGACAGTGAAGCGCAGTAGCTTTTTCAGCATCCTACCCCATCTCTCCCGTCATGAAGTTTTGGCGGAACCGTACTTAGGATGCGGCTCCGCGCTCCCGATCATGCGCGCCGCCGCCAACGCAAAGGTTGTCTGCCGTGGGAGGGAATGTCGTTTCATTATTATGTAGAGGAGCCTCGAAGAGCTCCGCTGCCTTAGCTTTTCCGCTGCCGCCGCTTGCCGCCGCGGCCTGTTCCCTTCGTCTCTCGCTTCTCCTTCTTCCCTTTCTCCTTCATCGAAGAAGACTTCGCGGGCCCCCGCGCGGCCGACCGCGCCGTTCGCGAGACGACGTTCCCCGCCGCGGCCGCCCGCACGAGCCAATCGGCGGGCGCCGCGCACTTCGCGAGCGCCTTCAGCGCTTCCGGCCGCGAGGCGATCTCCCGGGCGAGGGCGGGGTCCGCTTCCGCCGCGTCCGCGATCGCCGCGAAGATGCGGTCGACCGCTCGCCGGCTGCGGAGCACCGCCGTCAAATAATCTTGGATGACCGATCGCCGCAGCTCCTCGTGCGTCCTCACGCGCCGTCCCCTCCGCCGAGCAGACCGGATCCGGAGAACGGGTCGACGGCGTCCTCCTCCTCGAGGAGCAGCCGCAGATGGGTCGCGAGGCCGGATTCGAACTTCGTCATACCCTGAAGCAGTTCAATCATCTGATGATGGAACGCGCACGATTCCATGACGATCCGGTCGGCGTCGCTCTCCTCGGCCAGCTTCGGATGGGCGGTATGCAGCACCCAATCGCGCAGCGTTTCCATTTCCGTCGCCTTCGCCTCGAGAATGTCGGCCACGCGCCATTGCATATGAGCCGCCGCGGCGAGCAGCCTGAGGCCCGCTTCCGTTCGCACCGACAACCTCTCCAGCTCCTTTCCGTTCTGCTTTTATTCTTCTTCCGCCACGCGCAGCTCCTTAATGGCGTGCTTTACGAAATCCGCGAGCGCCTCCTCAAGGTCCGCCAGCGCGTTCACATACCCGGCGATTTCCCGCGCGACGGACAGCTCCGCCTCCGTATACGGATCCCCTTTGACCCGCTTGAGGTCCTCGACGGGAACTTTGCGGAGCAGCGCCGCCATGCGCCGGACGACCGCGCTCTCCGCGTCGAGCGCGCGGCCGAGCTGCTCCTGCGATTTCGCGAACGCGAGCAGCTGTTCATCGATTAAATCCTGCATTTCCGCGTCCCTCCTCTCCTAGCCCTCCGCCGCCGACGTCGAGAGGACGATCGCCTCCGGCCCGGATTCCTCAGGGCCCACCGCAAGGAAGATCCTCTCCGACCCGGCTTCCTCCGGGGCCCCCGCGAGAAAAGCCATTTCCGAGGGAGCTCGCTGCTCCGGGACGGCCTCCTCCCGGCCGCGGCGCAGCAGCGCCGCGGCGTAACGGACCGGATTCGCGAACGTAGCCTTCCATACGTCGCGCTCGCCGGCGTTGCGGAACGTGATGCGCAAATCCCGGAAGTTCGCCTCGATAAACCACGGATGCCCGCTCTCGTCGAGCGCGATGTCGAGACCCAAATCCGCGATGGGAGGCAGACTCCGCTCGAGCGCCGCGGCGATCCGCACCCCGAGATCGGCGATGTTCGCCCGCATCTCGTCCTCGTTCCAGCCCCACTCCCCGAACAGTTTGGACACTTTGATCGACTTGCCGCCGCAGTGCAGATTGGTGACGATCGAACGCGCGCGCGCCACTTTGCCGACCATGCCGGTGCACTGCCACGCCCCGTCCTCGCCGCGCTGCACGGAGACGCGAAAATCGACGGGGCTGCCGCGGTACCGCATGAGCGCGATGCCCTGCTGCGCCAAGTAGGCGAGCCGGCGGGCGCGCACCAGCTTCACGATTTGGCGGACGCCGAGCCGCCGCCGCTTCGTCCGCCCGAGCGCGTTAATGTCGGCGAACGTCTCGTCGTCGACGCGGCTGACGCGGATGATGCCGAATCCGACGGACGCGTGCGCGGGCTTGAGGTACAGCGTGCCGTGCTCGCGCAGCAGCGCTTTAACCTTGCGGCGGCCGACCGACGCCGTCTCGGGCAGGTGCGGCAGCAGCGTTTCGTCCTTCGCCAGCATCCGATGGACCTCCAGCTTCGAGACGACGTTGCGTTCGTTGCACACGCGCTTGCCGAGCCGCGTCAGCCGCCGGATCGAACGGCGCGCGGACGCGCGCGTCGTCCGGGTCCGGTTCAAGATGACGTCGGGAATCGGCCGCCGCTTCCATACCGGATCGACGCCGTTCCACCCCGTCGCCGTGCCGCGTTTCCAATCGATATCCTCGAGCGCGAAGAAAAACATGTTCTCCCCCGCCTTCCGCGCCGCTTCGACATAGAAGGAAGGCCTTTCGAACGAGCGGCCTCCCCGCATGAGCCGAACGATCAGCTCGCGGGGATACAGCATGCCGATCATGGCTTCACCTCCGAACCGCCGACGGAGCCTGCGGAACCTCCGCCGCCTCCGTACAAGCGCACGATGTACTCCCACTGCCGCGCCATCCCTTCCGCGAGCGGCACCGACGGCTTGTAGCCGAGCTCCGCCTGCGCCAAGGCGACGTCCGCCCGCGTCACGTACGGGTCGCCCGGCTGCGCGGGCAGCCGCTCGATCGCGAGCGGTTTGCCGGCCAGCCGTTCGATTGCCGCCAGCACCTCGTTCACCGACGCGGTCTCGACGCCGCCGACGTTAAAGACGGTGCCGTGCTTCGGATAGCCCATCGCCGCGACGTTCGCGGCCACGAGATCGGCGACGTACGTGAAGTCGCGCGTTTGGTTCCCGTCGCCGTACACCGGGATCGGCTCGCCGAGCAGCGCCGCCTTCATGAAGCGGTGGAACCCCATATCGGGGCGCTGCCGCGGCCCGTACACGGTGAAATACCGCAGCGCGGTGTACGGCACGCCGAACTGGCTATAATACACGTGGCACAGCTGCTCGCCGGCCAGCTTCGTAAGCCCGTAAGGCGAAATCGGCCGCGTCGGAGACGACTCCGACATGACCGCCCCGACGCCGCCCCCGTACACCGAAGACGAAGAAGCATAGACGAGCTTCTTCAGAGAAGACGACCGCTTGCACGCCTCGAGCAGCTTCTGCGTCAGCAGCACGTTGGCGTCCAAATAGTCGGCGAACGACGCCCCCCAGCTGCCCCGAACGCCGGCGATGCCGGCAAGGTGGAAGACGGCGTCTGCGTCCGCGATCAGCGCGTCGAGATCGATCGCCAGCAGATCGGCCGCCGTCCATCGAAACCGCGGATGCGCAAGCGCTTCGCGCAAATTGTCTTCCTTGATCAAGCGATCCGAGCGATGCCCGATATGATCGACGCCCACGACGTCGTGCCCGCTCTGCAGCAGCGCTTCGGCGAGATGGGAGCCGATGAAGCCGGCCGCCCCCGTGATGACGATCTTCATCGCCCGTTCCTCCTTGCCACGCCGGCGTACCGAAAGCCGAGGGACGTCAACGCTTCGGCGTCCAAGAAATTGCGGCCGTCGAACACGGCCGGCTCCGCCGCCCGCGCGGCCCAGTCGCTCCACGGCAAATCGCGGAACTGCCGCCACGGCGTCGCGAGCACGATCATGTGCACGCCGTCGGCCGCCGCCGCCGGGTCGAGCGCCACCGAGACGCGCTGCAGCTTCTTCGGTCCGGGCTCCTTGATCCAGCGAATGTCTTCGACGCTGCGGACCGTCGGATCCAGGACCCGGACCTCCTCCGCTTTGCGCTTCAGCAGCCGCTCGACGAGCCGCACGCCGGGCGATTCCCGCTGATCGTCCGTATCCTCCTTGAAGGCGGCCCCGAGCACGAGCGCCTTCTTGCCGGCGATCGGCCCGGCCGCTTCGATCTTGTCGAGGAACCAGTCGATTTGCGAATCGTTCACTTTCCTCGCCTGATTGAGCATTTTCAGCGGTACGCTGCGCCGGCCGGCGAGGTGCAGCAGTTCGTTCACGTCTTTCGGGAAGCAGGAGCCGCCGTAGCCGATGCCGGCGTACAGGTGATGCGGGGAAATGCGCGGATCCATGCCCATCCCTTTGGCGACGTCCGCAATGTCGGCCCCGACCGCGTCGGCGAGCCGCGCCATTTCGTTGATGAACGAAATTTTCGCCGCGAGGAAGCCGTTCGACGCGTATTTAATGAGTTCGGCCGTTTCGTATCCGCAGGTGAAGTACGTCGTCGGAAGCCCGTCGTACAGCTGCTTCACCTTCTCGATCGCCTCCGGATTGTCGCCGCCGATGACCGTGCGGGACGGATGGAACGAGTCGTGCAGCGCCTCCCCTTCGCGCAGAAACTCCGGGTTGGACACGACGTCGATCGGATATTTCGCCGGATCGACCGCCTCCGCGAGGCGCTCCCGAATCCAGCGGTTCGTGCCGATCGGCACCGTGCTCTTCGTCACGACGATTTTCGGCCCGTCGACATGCTCCGCGATCGTGTCCAGCACTTGCTCCAGGTACATCAAGTTCGCGCTGCCGTCCGGATTGGACGGCGTGCCGACCGAAATCATCAGCAGCTCGCTCCCCGTCACGGCCGTCCGCGCGTCGGACGTGAACGAAATTTTCCCGTCCTGCAGCAGCTCGTCGAGCAGCTCGTCGAGTCCGGGCTCCCGGAACGGCAGCACCCCTCGGTTCAATAAATCGACCTTCGCGTCGTCGACGTCGTAGCCGATGACGCGGTGGCCCAGCTTCGCAAGGACGAGCGCCGTCGTCGTCCCGACGTAACCCGAACCGATCACGGTAATGTTCATCCCTGCATTCCCCCCTCTGCCGCCGCGGCGCGCCGGGCGTCCCGAGAGGACGGCTTCCACGGGCGCACCTTCCGGACGCCTTTGATCATAAATACCGCCGATTTGCCGAAGTCTACCGCGACCCGCCCTTGCTCCCGCGCGAGCCGGTCGGCCAGGATAACCGCGTTGACCCCCGCGGAGATGAGCACGATGTCGCATTCGACGTTCTCCATCCGGCGAAGCACCTTCGGAATTTCCTCATACCGGTCGATGCGGATCGGCTTGCCGAACGTAATGCCGAACTCGCCGTACCGGTCCGCCACCCATTTCTTTAAATCGCCCGCCCATCTGGAAATGACGACGACCTTGCGGCCGCGCAGCATTTCCCAAAACTCGCGGTGCTCGACCATATGCCGGTTGACGAACGTATGGCACAGCGCCTTCGGGCGAATGTCGTATCGCTCGAAGCAGCGGTCCGTGAGCGGCCGCAGCGTCCGCTTCTTCGCGAGAATCTCTTTGTCTTTCTTGTACGGAATGCCGACGATGTCCGCCGCTTTGATCGATTCGATCAACCGGTCCCGCAGTTCGACGTTCGGCAGCCGCACTCCTTTCCAATTCGTCGTACGGGACAGCTTCGCCCAACGGGTGGCGAGCGTCTTTTTGATCGACCAGACTTTATACTGCGCCAGGCAAATGTTCTCGCCGTCGCCGACCCGGACGACCGAGAGCGGCGCCTTCGCGTCCATCGCCTCCCGAATCCGGTCGATGACGTCCTGCGTCGACAGCCACCCTTCTTCTCGCGGTTCGTCCATGCGCATGGTCTCCCCTCCCGTCATTTCCGAATCAGGCGGCCGACCTTCAGGCGCCCGCCGACCCGGACGAATTTCGGTTTATATTTGTCGCCCCACCGCTTCAGCGCTTCGGTGTACAAGTGGCGCGTCACCTTAGCGTACTTGTCGCGGTTTTTGGCGCGAGAATTGTTGCTCTTGTGGTTGAGTCGGTTGTAAATCGTTTTGCGCACCGCCTTGAACTTGTACCGGCCCGCGAGCTTCAGCAAAATTTGCCGATCCTCCGCGTACCGGCCTCCCTGCGGCACCTTCGTCGACCAGCCGCCGACTTTGCGCAGCGCCTCCGTCCGGTAAAACCGAGGATAAATCATCGGGTGGTACGTGATGAAATCGTATTTGCCGCGAATTTGGCGTTTTTTCTTCTTGCACAGCAGCTTGAGCTTGCCGCGCTTCTTCGCCTTCCACACCTTTTCGTCGCCGTAGACGACCCCGATTTTGCGGCCGCCCTTCTCCATCTTGCGGAGACACCGTTCCAGCGTGTCGCGCTCATACCAATCGTCCGCGTCCAGCTGCGAAAAATACGGCGTATCCACGAGCGACAGCGCATGATTCAGCGTGTAAGACACCCCGCGGTTTTTCGACAGTTTCACGTAGCGGATGCGGGGATCGTGCAAATATTGCCCGACGACCTTGTCCGTATTGTCCTTGGAGCCGTCATCGACGATCAGCAGCTTCCAATGCGGCGTCGTTTGCGCCAGAACGCTTTCGATGCCCCGTCGGATAAATTTGGCGCGATTGTACGTCGGTATGACGACGGTGACCAAAGGCTCCGCGCGTTCCGCCGGTTCCGGCGCTTCGCGCTCCTCCGTTTCCGTTGCCAAGCGGATCTCCCCTTTCACAGCAGTCGTTGATAAATGGACTCCAGCCGCTGCACTTGCTTCGCCGCGTCGAAGTACCGTTCGATTTTCGCGCGCCCCTTCTTCCCCATGGCGAGGCGCAGCTCCGGCTGTTCGATCAGCGTGGAAATCGCTTCCGCGAGCTTCGCCGCGTCCCGCTCCGGCACGAGCAGCCCCTCTTCGCCGTCGGCCACCAGCTCGGGAATGCCGCCGTGCTTCGTGGACACGACCGCCATGCCCGTCGCCATCGCTTCCTTGATCGCGTTCGGGATGCCTTCCTGATTGCCTTCCTTCGTCGTCAAGCTCGGCAGGCAGAACAGGTCGGCCTCGCGGAGCAGCTCCGTCATTCGGTCATGCGGCACGTATCCCTTCAGCTTGACGTACGGTCCCAGCCGCAGCTTGCGGATGAGCTTCTTCAGCTTATCGCGCTCGTCGCCGTCTCCGACGATGACGAGCCGGGCCGACGGATGAGCATCGTGCACGAGTTTGAACGCCTTCACTAAATACCGGAAGCCCTTCTTCTTATGAAGCCGGCCGACGCCCATCAGCAGGACGTTCTCGGTCCGCGGCTCGCGCTCTACGTACGCAAAGCGGGAGACGTCGATGCCGCTGTACATGATTTTGATCTTTTTGCTCGGGCAGCCCCAGCGAATCAGCTTGCGCTTCATATGCCGGGACGGCACCGTGAACTTGTCGCCGTACTTGAACAGCCTCGGCAGCTGCCGATGGTACGAATTGCGGCGGTCCCGCTTCTCGGGCAGATCGAATCCGTGGAACGACGTGATCATCGGAATGCCGAGCTTTCGCTTGACCGGCACCAGCTTGACGCCGGCGTTGCCGAAGCGGGCGTGAATCAGCTTGATATTTTTTCTCTTGAACAGCCGCGCGATGTGCGACGGCCGCCGCGGCAGCGAGCGGATCCGCGAGAACGGGAACCGCTTCAGAAACATTTTTTTGCGCGCGAACACGATGGGCTTTACCGTTCGGATCCGCTTCAGCTCGTTGTAAATGAACGTTTCCGACCGGGGCAGATACCGGAGCCGGACGAAAGCGATCCGTTTCATGCGTATCCCTCCTTTTCGCCGGAACCTTCGGGAAAAAAGCGTCTGCGGACGAACTCCGTCTTCGCCGCTTCGTGCGCAAGCCAGCGTTCCAGCTCCTTTTCGCTTTTGCCGAGGTATTTTTGTTTGCGCAGCGTCCGCTCGAACGTATGGGGAAACAGGAAATCGATGCGCACGAGGCGGGCTTCGTCCGGATGGAGCGGATGACAGCGCTCGTATTCGTCCAGCATGCGAACCAGCGCCGCCGCCTCGAAGGGGTGTTTGCCCGCGTAGATCCCGTACATGCGGAGCAAATCTTTCGACGGCAAATCGTATCGAACGTCCTCGAAATCGATCAGGACGTACCGCTCTCCGCGTCGAAGCACGTTGTTGTTGTGCAAATCCCCGTGCACGAGCGACATCCCGCCGCGCCGTCCCGCGCGGACGTCCTCGTAGGCGCTCCGCCGGAGCATCGCGAGCGCGAGCTCTCCCGCTTCCTCGAAGAACGGAACGCGCCGCGCGATGAGCCGCGCCGCCGCGTCCCCGCCTGCGTTCGACGCCGCCCAGCGCCGCATCGACCGGATTCGCTCTTCGTACTCCTCCCGCCAGTCGCGGTGATCGTACCGCCGCACGCCTCGGGGAAGCGTCAGCTTGCGGGACGCCGCATGAAACCGGGCCGCGGCCCTCGCCACCGGGAGCAAGTCGTCGGGACGGCGCAGCGAGACGCCTTTGCCTTCCTCCCATTCATACAGAACGAACGGCGCCCCTTCATGCATAAACACAAGATCGCCGTTCTTCGCCGGCACCGGCCTCGCGAGCGGAATGCCGGCGTCCGCGAGCAGCCGCTCCGTCTCCGCGATGAAACGCTGCCGCTCCTCCGGCACGAACAAGCTCTTCAGCGCGTACGCCGCGCCGTCGACCGCGTCGAGCCTCGCCACGAAGCTCGATTTCGGCACGCGTTTGATCCATTCGCGCGAACGAAACCGTATCCCGTAGTGCTTCTCTGTTTTGATGATCAGCTTCTCCGTTGTGACCACGCTCCTTGTGTCGCAAACCCCCTCTCTACCCAACAACCTATGCTCTCGTGGAGAAAAAGCGTGGGCAAACCGGCACATATTGCGGCGCCGCCGTACCGGGCCCGAGGCGGTCGTCTATACACACCTCTCCGCGGAGTCATAGAGTAAAGCAGTAACCGGGAAGGGAGGAATGTCCCCTGAATCGCATAGCCGTCATACGCTCCTCGTTTTTGCCGATCAGCGAAACGTTCATTTACGGCGAACTGCTGCACTTGAAGCGGTATGAGCCGCACGTGTTTTGCGAGAAGCGCATCAATAAAGCCCAAATGCCGTTCGACCGCGTCACGGTCGACCCAAGCGGGAAGGAGCTCGAGCGGCGGGTGCGCCGGCGCGATTTCGCGCTGTTGCACGCGCGCTTCGGGATGGCCGGCGTGAAGCTCGCGCCGCTGCGCGCGAAGTGGAACGTCCCGCTCGTCACGTCGTTCCACGGCTGCGACGCGCCCGGGGCGAAGCGGATGCGCAAGCAGCGAAAGAAGCTCCTCGAGCTGTTCGCCGCCGGCGACTGCTTTACCGTTCCGTGCGCGGCGATGAAAGCGGAGCTGCTGCGCTACGGCTGCCCCGAGGAGAAGGTCGTCGTCCACTACAGCGGGATCGATCTGGAGCGGTTTCCGTTCCGGGAGCGGACGCCGCCCGAGCGCGGGCCGATTCGACTGCTCTACGTCGGCCGCATGGTCGAGAAGAAGGGCGCCGACGTGCTGCTGCACGCGTTCCGGCTCGTGCGCGAGGCGTTCCCGAACGTGCGCCTCACGATGGTCGGCGAAGGCAAGCTGCTGCCGTCCATGCGGCGTCTCGCCGCGAAGCTTCGCCTGACGCGCTACGTCGAATTTACGGGCGCGCTGACGCATCGCGAAGTGGCGAAGCAGCTTTTGTCCGCGCATCTGTTTTGTTTGCCCAGCATGAGAGACAGCGAAGGAAGCATCGAAGGGATCCCGAACGCGCTGAAGGAAGCGATGGCGACGGGCTTGCCGGTCGTCTCGACGTTCCATTCGGGCATTCCGGAACTGATCGAAGACGGCATCAGCGGCCTCCTCGTGCCGGAGAACGACCCCGCCGCCCTCGCCGGCAAGCTGATCCAGCTGATCAGCCGGCCCGACACGTGGGGGCGGTTCGGCCGGAACGCGCGCGAACGGATCGAGACCGACTTCGACCGGAACGCCCAAACGGCCAAGCTCGAGGCGCTGTTCGATCGCATCATCGCATCGCATGCCGCGCTGGAGGCCGAACGGCGGGAACGCCCGCTTTTCAGCGTCGTCATCCCGACCTATAACCGGGAGAAATTCATCGGCCGCGCGATCCGCAGCGTGCTGAACCAAACGTGCGACGATTACGAAATCATCGTCGTCGACGACGGCTCGACCGACCGGACGCGCCGCGTCGTTCAGTCGTTCGGCGGCCGCGTCCGGTACATCCATCAGCCGAACCGCGGACCGTCCGAAGCGCGCAACACGGGCATCCGCGCCGCTCGGGGCGAGTTCATCGCGTTTCTCGATTCCGACGACCGGTTTCTCCCGAATAAGCTGGAAGCGAACCGCAAGTTTCTCGAGAAGCATCCGGAATGCAATTTCTTGTACTCATGGTATTACGACGTCAATCTTCGGCGGCGGAAGCTTCGCAAAGGGAAGCAGTACAAAGACTTGGATCAGTTCCGCTATCATTTGTACCGGCGCGATTTCACGATCCGCACGTCCACCGTCGTCGTGCATCGCAGCTGCTTCGAGAAGGCGGGCTTGTTCCATCCGAACTACCGCTATTCGCAGGATTGGGATATGTGGCTGCGGCTCGCCGCCCATTACCGCGGATTTTGCCAGCAGAAGGCGCTGGCCGTCTACCGCAGGCACGAACGCAAGCATCTGCCTTCCTCGAAGCGGCATCGGCGCATCCGGAGCGCCGCGCTGAAGCTGTACCGCTGGGGGGAGAAAGATCTCGCCGCGATCAGCAGCGGACGCAAGACGTCCGGCGCGAAGGCGTCGGCGGAAGCGCCGAATTTCGGCGCAAGACTATTCGGCATCCGAAGGGGGTTGCGTTCATGAAAGACACGGAACGGACAATGCTGCACCATAAATATTCGCTCGCCGACGGGCACGTAACGGCGCAAATTTTGAACGTGGAAGGGTATCGCGGCGTTTTCGTCACTAGAAAAAAGAAGGAGCTTCGCCCGGTCGGCAAGGACGTCGAGGTATGGTCGCTCGGCGACATCGAACGCAAACCGGACCTTTTGGAGAAGCGGCGCGTCGTAGGCATGCACGTGCATCACGGCACGCTCGCGTCGCCGTTCCATTTTTTGAAGAAGGAGCTCGGCCTCCCGTTGTTCGTCGGCTTCCGGGGCAACGACGCGACCGCGTATCCGAGGAAGAACGCGGAAAACCTGGAGTCGCTGCGCAAGCTGTTCAAGCTCGCGGACCGATTTTTCCCGGTATGCGAGCATCTGAAGCGCGAAATTATGCGTCTCGGCTGCCCGGAGGAGAAAATCCGGGTGCTGTACGGCGGCGTCGACCTGAACCGGTTCGAGTTTCGGCCGCGGACCGTGGAGGCGGACGAGAAGCTCCGCGTGCTCGCGGTCGGGCGCTTCGTAGAGAAGAAAGGCTTCGACGTGCTGATTCAGGCGTTCGCCGAGCTGAAGCGGCGGCGCGAGAAAGCGAAACTCGTCTTGATCGGCGAGGGGCCGTTGGAACCGCAGTACCGAAAGCTGATCGACCGCGCCGGCCTCGGCAAAAGCGTTAAGCTGATCCCGTGGGTCGACTATCGAAGCATTCACGAGGCGTATGCGAAATCCCACATCTTCTGCGCGCCGAGCGTCACCGACGCGAACGGCAATCAAGAGGGCATTCCGAACACGCTGAAGGAAGCGATGGCTACCGGCATGCCGGTCGTTTCGACGAAGCATGCGGGCATTCCGGAGCTGGTCGAGCATCGGAAATCCGGCCTGCTCGTCCCGGAGCGCGACGCGAAGAAGCTGGCGGAAGCGCTCGTGTGGATGGCGGAGCATCCCGAGTGGTGGTCGGAATTCGGAGGCAACGCGAGAAAGAAGGTCGAGCGGGATTTCAATTTGCGGACGCAGCTCGGCAAGCAGAAGAATTTTTACGACGAAGTGATCGGTAACCGGTCGTAAAGCGGAGGAATTACGAAGAATTACGGGGGAGGCGGGGCAGCCTCCTCTTGTTTTCGTTCCGTCGTCGGACGAGCCGCCCCGCGCCGCGGACGTCACCGCGGCAGATGCATTTGGGAATGGTCGCCCACCCATAGTCTCGCGCGCTTCGGCGGCTGCGATTGGCCGATCACGCGCGCGTCGGCGCCGATTAAGCTTTCGTCGATGCGGGTAGGCACGTTATCGAGCACCGCATGCTCCATGACGATGCTGTTCTCCACCTCGCTGCCGCGGACGACCGCATGGTCGGCGATCGCCGTGTACGGGCCGATGTAGCTGTTCTCGATCCGGCATCCTCGGCCGATGACGACGGGACCGCGGATGACGCTGTCGATGATTACGGTATTCTCGCCGACGACGACCGGGCTCGTGACGTTGGAGCGGGCGTCGATGTCGCCCTTCACTCGCAGCCCTTCGAGCCGCCTCAAAAAGTGCTGGTTGCACAAGATCAAATCCTTCGGCTGACCGGTGTCCTTCCACCAATACGGCGAGCGGAACACCCCGACCTGCCGGCCGTCCTCCACCAGCTTTTGGATCGCGTCGGTCAGCTCGTATTCGCCCCGCGCCGACGGACGCAGTCCCGCGATCGCGCGGAAAATCGACGCGCGGAACAAGTACACTCCGTTGATGGCGAGATTGCTCGGCGGGTGCTTCGGCTTCTCGACCACTCGGACGAGACGGTCGCCGTCGAGCTGCACGACGCCGAACTGCTCCGGACGGTCGACCGGGCTGACGGACACGAGGCCTTCGAGCCGTTCGAGCCGGAACCGCTCGATCAGCGGCGAGAGCGGGCCGTCGATGACGTTGTCGCCTAAATACAACAGAAAGTCGTCGCCCCCCACGTAGTCCTCCGCCACCCTCACGGCGTCCGCGAGCCCGAGCGGCTCCGGCTGTTCGACCAGCGTAATCTTGATATTCCACGGCGCGCCCCCCCGGAGCGCCTCGTCGAACGACTTCCGGTAGCCGGGAGGAACGACGACGGCTATATCCGCGATGCCCGCGCGGACCATGGATTCGATGCCGTAGAACAGCACCGGTTTGTTCATGACCGGCAGGAGATGCTTCGGCCGGGAGAAGGTGAGCGGACGCAGCCGCGAACCCCTGCCGGCGCATAAGAGTAAGCCCTTCACTAGGTATCCCTCCACGCTGTAATGACGTTGAAACGCGACAATCGTCTCCCTTTACTGTATGGCAGATGCCGCGCGAAAGGCACGGTAACTATCATGGGGCGTTCGACTAAATGTACAGCCGTTCGCCCTTTGGGCGCGGCGAAAGCGGAGGGCGCGGCAAAAGCGGCGCGGCGAAGCGGTTCGCGGAATTCGCAGCCGGGCATAGGAAAAATTCGCATTTCTTAGTATAATAACCGAGTGAACTAACGGAAGGGATGGAATCCGCCGTATGCCTGAGCTTGTAGGGTTGAAACGAAAGTTGCTGCAGCTCACGTCCGAGCTCGTGTCGGGCTGCCCGTTCTGCGTCTCCGTCTCGAACGACGTCGAGAGCAAAGCGCCGATCTGCTGCACGAAATGGTCCGGCTCATCGTACCCTGTAAACGTCAACTCAGCCACCTGTTTGTCTTGCGGCGAATACCGAAAAACGACGACCTGATTTAGGAGACCCGGACATCATGTGGAATATGATCTTTCGCACGTTAACCGAGCTGACCTCGAGACCCGCCCTCGCGAAGCTTGCCGGCGCGTTCGCCAAATCGCCCGCGAGCCGCAGGCTGATCCCGAGATTCGCGGCCATGTACCGCATCGCGGTCGAAGAGGCGGAGCTCTCTATCGAGGAGTACGCCTCTCTCAACGATTTCTTCATCCGCCGGCTGAAGGCGGAGGCGCGCGCCGTCGACGCCGGCGAGCGGTCCGTCGTCAGCCCCGTCGACGGCACGGTCGCCGACGCGGGCGTCGTCGGACCGGAGCGCGCTTTCCTGGTGAAAGGCCAGACGTACACCGTCGACGAGCTCTTGAACGGCTCGCCGCACGCATCGCGGTACGACGGCGGAACGTTCGCGGTCATTTATTTGTCGCCGGCCGATTACCACCGCATCCATTCGCCGATCGACGCGGCCGTCATCGAAAGCGACCGCATCCCGGGCAAGGTGTATCCGGTGAACGATCCGTCCATGCGCCTTATGCGGAAGGTGCTGTCCCGGAACGCCCGCCTCGTCACGTATTTAGAAAGCTGCGGAACGACGACCGCGCTCGTGAAGGTCGGCGCGATGAACGTCGGCTCCATCCGCTATGTCGCCGGCGACCGGCCGCCCGAACGCGTTAAGAAGGGCGAGGAGCTCGCCTATTTCGAATTCGGGTCCACCGTCGTCCTCTTGTGGGAGAAAGGCGCGTTCGTCCCGTCCGAACGGCTCGCCGCCGGAGCGAAGCTCCGCATGGGCGAGAAAATCGGCGACATCCCCGCCGCTCGCGGATGACGCCCCCGCGGCGCCGTGATATAATACACGAAAACCTTTTGTCGGAAGGAATGACCTGTTTCCATGAATCCCCAAGCGGTCCAAGTCAACGAAACGCTGAAGAGCGCGAACCCGGCGGCGTACGACATGCTGTCGCGGCTCGGTCAGTCGATCTATTTCCCGAAGGTCGGCATTTTGAACCAGTCGGCCGAGGCGAAGAAGCTGGCCAAGACGTTCAACGCGACGATCGGCATCGCGACGGAAGGCAAGACGCCGATGCACCTTGCCTTGCTGCAGGACAATTTGTCCGAATACGCGCCGGCCGATCTGTACCCGTACGCGCCGCCGGAAGGCAAGCCCGAGCTGCGCGCGGTATGGCGCGAGAAGATGCTGAAGGAAAACCCGTCGCTCGCGGGCAAAACGTTCAGCAACCCGATCGTCACGAACGCGCTCACGCACGGGCTCAGCATCGTGGCCGATCTGTTCGCGGACGAAGGCGACGCGGTCGTCATGCCGGAGAAAAACTGGGAGAACTATGAGCTGACGTTCGGCATCCGCCGCGGCGCCCGCATCGTGACGTTCCCGCTGTACGACGAGGCCGGCAAGTTCAACAGCGCCGGGCTGCTGGACGCCGTTCTCGCCCAGAAAGAGCGCGGCAAAGCGATCGTCGTCCTCAACTTCCCGAACAATCCGACGGGCTACACGCCGACGAACGCCGAAGCGGAAGGCATCGTCGCCGCCGTCAAAGCCGGCGCGGAAGCGGGCGTCAAGACCGTCGTCGTGACGGACGACGCGTACTTCGGCCTGTTCTTCGAAGACTCGGTCCGCGAATCGCTGTTCGGCCGGTTGATCGGCCTTCATCCGAACGTGCTGCCGATCAAAGTCGACGGCGCGACGAAGGAAGAATTCGTCTGGGGCTTCCGCGTCGGCTTCATCACGTTCGGCGCCGGATCGGTCGAGGCGAACGAAGCGCTGGAGCAGAAGACGCTCGGCATAATCCGCGCGACCGTTTCGAGCTGCGCCCACCCGTCGCAGACGTTCGTACTGAAGGCGCTGCAGCATCCGGATTTCGACGCGCAGCGCGCCGAGAAGGTCGAAATTTTGAAAGCCCGCGCGAACCGGACGAAGCAGGTGCTCGACAGCGGCAAATACGACGACGCTTGGGATTACTATCCGTTCAACTCCGGCTACTTCATGTGCTTGAAGCTCAAGACGGTGAACGCCGAGGCGCTTCGCCGCCATGCGCTCGAGAAGTACGGCGTCGGCACGATCGCTCTCGGAGACACCGATCTGCGCGTCGCGTTCTCGTGCCTTGAAGAAGGCGACATCGCCCAGCTGTTCGAACTGCTGTACCAAGGCGTGAAAGAATTGGAACAAGTACAGGTCAAACCTTAGCCGAATGAAGAAAGCCGCTCCGCCCGTCATGCGAATGACGGCGAAGCGGCTTTTTATTTGCGTTGGCCTCAGTTACGCTTGCTGCTGCACGAGACGATAGTCCGTTGCGCGTACGCCGCAACATTACAGCGAAACTTCGCTCCGAAGAGGACGCTCGGCGAACGAATTCCGCCCGGCGACGCTTATCCGCCGAAGAAGAAATCGATCGCGTTCGACGCTTTGGACGACTTTCGATGGTAAAACTCGGAGTATCCGCAATGTTTACAATACACGACGATAAATTCGTTGTTTTGGATATCGAACATTTTCGACAGCCCCGTCCCGGTCATAGCGACTTCTTTCGTAGCGGCGTCTCTGCTTCCGCACTTTAGGCAGCCTCCGGCGCTCATTCGCGCACGCTCCTTTCGTCGATCATATATTCTTATTTACGAAACGAACGCCCCCTTCGTTCCTGCGAGGTCAATAAAAAACGACCCCCGCCGCGCGGGAGTCGTTCTGCGTTCCCAAAATCGTCTTACGTTAAAACACCCATTTCCCGTTTTTTTGCACGAGCTCGCCGTCGAGGTAAATCTCCCCGCCGTCCATCAGCCCTTTTACGATGTCCCAATGGATAACCGACTTGTTGCCGTCGGGTCCGCCTTGTTCGTACGCCTGGCCGAGCGCCAGATGAATCGAGCCGCCGATCTTCTCGTCGAACAGGATGTCCTTCGTCGGCCGCGTAATGCCGTAGTTGGCGCCGATGCCGAGCTCGCCCAAATAGCGCGCGCCTTCGTCGCTGTTCAGCGCCTCTTCCAAGAACTCCTGCCCTTTCTGCGCCGTCGCCTCGACGACCTGGCCTTCGCGGAAGACGAGGCGAATGCCCGAGATCTCCCGGCCGCGGTACGTCGTCGGCCATTCGAAGAATATCGTGCCCTCCGTCTTCCGGAAATTCGGCGTGTAATAAAACTCGCCGTCCGGGATGTTGTGGCGGCCGGCCGCGATGATGCCTTTGCGCCCCTCGATGTCGACCGTCACATCCGTGCCGTTCGAGCCGACGATGCGAACCTTGCTCGCCGCGTCGAATTTCGCCGCCGCGGCCTGCATCGAACGTTCGATCTCGGCATAGTCGACGTTCGCCGCGCCGTAGATGAAGTTTTCCAGCTCCTCGAGGGACATCTCCGCATCCTGCGCGTAGCCCTGCGTCGGGAACTTGGTCAGCACCCATTTCGCCTTGTCCGCCATCAAATGCTCGAGCGCCGGACGTCGAGCCTTGCTGCGCAGCGTCATCCGGCGGGACTCGACGTTCGTCAGCTCCTTCGTATTTTCCTCCGACAAAATGTTGACGTACCCGTCCATATGGTAAAAGAGCAGCTCCGTCCAGCCGGCGTACCCGATCTGCTCCTCCGTCCCTTCGCGCATGAGCGTGCCGAGCAAGCCTGGAACCTCTACGTTCGTGTGCGGGTAGCCCCCTGCCTTCAGCACGCTCTTGTACACTTCCCGAATCAAAGGAATGGCGCTCGTCGAGCCGTTGATCAGTATTTTCTCCCCGGGCTGCACCTTGAGCGAGTGATTGACGAGGATGTCGGCCAGCCTTACAATTCTTTCGTCGGCCATCGAACTACCACCTTTGTTTTATATTTGTAGACCATTATAAACGAAGGGGACGTTTGCTGGCAAAAAGGAAAGCGGCCGCCGCGCCGGCGGCGGCGCACGCCGCGGCGATGCCTGGCGGAGCGACGACGGCGAGCGGAACGGCGAGCAGCGCGGTCAGGACGAGCTGCGCCGTCCGCTGCACCGACCGCTGCGACCGCTCGCGCAGGGCGTCCGGCAGCGGCGACATCGCGGCGAGCAGCGGCTCCTCCGGCGGCGTGCGGATGGCGCGCAGCTGCAGCCCCATGATCCAGCAGGCCGCTGCGAACGCTGCCGCGGCCGCCCCCGGGTGCGGGAACGCCCAGACGAACAGCGCCTCGACGGCGACGATGCGCAGCGCGAGCGCGGACAGCGTCGAGCGCAGAAACGTGCGCCAGTATAAGTATAGAAAGGCGTTCGTACGCTTATGCGGAAGTATTCGCAGCAGGGCGTTCCAATACGGGCGCGCCCGATACGTCTCCGCGCGATGCGGCAAATCGACGAACAAGCCGAACCACGCTTCGTGCAGCGCGACCGTGCGCCGTTCGGCCTCGACGAGCCGCTCCCAATGGTACCGATACGCCTTGGGCGCGCGGAGCGCGGCAGCGTACGCCGCCCAGAGCGCGAGCAGCCCCGCCGCCTCGGCGTCGAGCGGACCGCGCAGCAGCGTAAACGCGGTCGCGAACGCGGCCGCCGCCTTCGCGGCGGCGAAGGCGAAGCGCGCGCCGGCGAAGCGGAGTTGGCGCTCCTTCCACGCGCCGTAGACGAGCAGCGCCTTCAGCGCCAGCAGCGCCGCGGCGGCCCCCGCGTAGGCGGCTGCTCCGCCGAAGCCGGCGGCCGCGTAGAACGGCGCGTACAGGGCGAGCGCCGCCGCGAGCGCCGCGCCGGACCATGCCGCGCCAAGCCGCTTCGCCGCGCGGAAGTAGCCGGCAAGGCGCGCCTCCATCGGCAGCAGCAGCACGAGATCGGCCTGCGTCAAATACGTGCGCGCCGGATTCCACGCGAGCGCGGCGGCGGCCGCGGCGGCGGCGAAGGCGGGGAGCCACGGCCCGACCGCGCCCTCCGCCTGCGCCCGGTTCAGCAGCGACGCGTAGCCCTGCACGAACAAGATGAAAGCGAAGCCCATCGCGAGACCTCCGCTGCCGAGCACGTACCGCCAATAAGGCATCGTCTCGCGTAAATACGCGGCGCGACGCCGCTCCCACAGCGACCGCGCGTTCATCTGGCCGCCCCCCCGACGAGCTTGAAGAACGCCTGCTCGACCTTCCCCTCGCGCGGCGTGCCCGCCGCGGCGATGACGTCCTCGGCTGCGCCCCGCGCGACGACGCTTCCCTCGTGCAGAACGACGTAGCCGTCGCAGTAGCTTTCTAGCATCGATAAAATATGCGAGCTGACGATGAGGCCTGAGCCCGCCAGCTTCTCCTCCCGCATCTGCTCGAGCAGCGCCTCGATCGCGAGCGGATCGAGTCCGAGGAACGGCTCGTCGATGACGTACAGCGGCGGCCGGACGAGAAACGCGCACATGAGCATCACCTTCTGCCGCATCCCTTTCGAGAGATGTCCCGCGAATTTGTTCTTCTCGGCGCCCATGCGGAACCGCTCCAACAGCCGGTCCGCCCGCTGCCGAAACGTCTTCTCGTCGACGCCGTACGCCATCGCCGTCCATTCCAGATGCTCCCATACCGACAGCTGATCGTACAGCAGCGGACTCTCCGGCACGAACGCGAGCGACGACCGATACGTCTCGACGTCCGCTTGCAGCGTGCGTCCGCATACCTCCACCGTGCCGGACTGCGGCAGCAGCAGCCCGATAATATGCTTCATCAGCGTGCTCTTGCCCGCTCCGTTCAACCCGAGCAAGCCGATCAGCTCGCCGGGCCGCACCCTTGCGTCGACGTCCCGAAGGACGGGACGCCGCCGGCTGTATCCGCCGACCAAACCTGTAATTTGCAATACCGTTTCGTTCATCGTTCACCTCGAGCTCGGTTTGGTTCCAGTCTGCTCCCATTATAAACCAAACGTTCGGCGAAAAGACAACGCCCCCGAAACGGCGGCAAGCCCCGCCGGAGAGGCGGGGCTTGCGCCCGGTTGATCTATTTATTATTTAATGTTGATAATCGTTACGAGCTGGTTCGCGACGACGAGCTCGACATTCGTCACGCCTTTCTCGAGCGTCAGCGCGTTGCCGTTGACGACCGCGTCGGCGGAGACGTTATAGACGCGAGTGACGACGCTGTTATTCTGCTCGGTGGAGATCGAAATTTGCACCACTTTGCCGTTTTCCGTCCGGTGGCCTTGGTACTTGCCCGTCACCGTGTAGACGCCGGTGTTATTGTCGGACACCGGGCTGGTCACGGTCAAGTGCAGCACTTTGCCGCTAGCGAGCACGACGCTCACCCCGTCGCCCGGCTGAACGGCGCTCAAGGAGACGACGGCGCCGTTGCGAACGATCGTCGCGTTCGCTTCCACCGGATACGAAACGACGGTATTGTTCACGGTCAGATCGATCGTGCTGCCGTATACGGCCGTCACGACGCCGCTGACTTGCCCGCTTTCCGCGATCGGCTGCGTCACGTTCACGTGGATGACGACGCCGCCCGCCACGACGACCGACACCTGATCGCCGACTTTGACCGCGCTCAGCGTAACCGTCGCGCCGTTCCGAACGATGATCGCATCGCTTTTCACCGTGTACTGCGTCGTTTGCCCATCCTTGACGAGCGTCAGCGTGTTCGCGCCGACCGCCGTCACCGCGCCGGTTTTCGTACCGTCCGTCACCGTCGCCGTCTTCGTCACATTCACGTGCACGATCTGGCCGCCGGAGACGACGACCGTCGCCTCGTCGCCGACCTTCACCGCGCTCAGCGCGACCGTCGCGTTATTGCGCAGAATGACCGCGTCGCTCTTGACCGTGTATTGCGTCGTTTGCCCGTCCTTGGACAGCGTCAGCGTATTCGCGCCGACCGCCGTCACCGTGCCCGTTTTTTGCCCGTCCGTTACCGTGGCGGATTGCGTCACGTTCAAGAAAATGACGAGTCCGTTCGATACGACCGCCGTCACCTTGTCGCCAACCGCGAGGTCGCTAAGCTTCGCCCATGCGTTGTTGCGCAGCACCGTTACGTCTTGGCTGACCGCGTACGCCTTCGTTGCGCCGTTCGCCGTAATCGTCACCTTGCCGTCGACGATGCCCGCGAACGTGCCGTTCACCTGCGCGTACCCGGAGTCGGAGTCCGGCAGCTGATCGCCCGTCCGGTCGAGGATGGCCGCCAGCTCGGCGCGGGTCACCGGCTTATTCGGACGGAACGTGTTGTTGTCGTAGCCCGTGATGAGCCCTTTCTCCAGCGCAACGGCGACGTAGCCGACGGCGCCCGCCGGAATTTCGTTCTTGTCTTTGAACGTCAGGCTGGCGTTCATTTTCGCCTTCGCTTCGTTCTCGAGGCCGAGCGCCTTCACGAGCAAAATCGTCGCCCACAACCGATCCGCCGGCTGTTCCGGCTTTACTTCGGTTTCCGTCTCGAGGAACAAGTCGTTCTCCGCCGCGACGGCGACGTACCCTACGGCCCAAGGATATTTCTTCTCGATTTTATCCGCATCCTTAAAATTAAGCTCCGTCGACATTTCGGCGGAGGATTCCGCCTGCGCGCGCAGCCCCATTTGACGGACGGCGGCCGTGATCGCCTCGATGCGCGTCACCTTCTGGTTCGGACGGAACGTTCCGTCCTCGTAGCCGGTGAATACTCCGCGCTTGACCAATTCCGCGATATATTGAAGCGCCCAGGCGGATTCGCTCTCGACGTCGTCGAACGTCAGCAGAACGATCCTCCCGTTCACCTCAATATGTATCCCGCGGATGTCGTCGTCATCGTCCTTGTCGTCATCGTCACGGTCGTCTTTGTCCTTCTTGTTGTCTTTCTCCCAAGCAGGCTTGCCCGCCCAGTCCGGCTTCGCCGCGAAGGCGGACGTCGCTCCCCCGGCTACGATCGAAAACGCCAACGCGCTGATCAACATTTTTTTCCACATGCTCATTTGTTTCCACTCTCCCATGTGTTTGTACTTCCGAGCCGCGATTGGCCCGATATACGCACAATGTTCGGGGGGCGCGCAGCCTTTCGGGGGGTGCCCCCAACAATTGGGAGGAAAGTCCCGTCATAACGGGAGATACGCCTGACCTCCTATTCCCTATGGCTATGACTTCAGCAATGTAGTACAATAATCGGCAATCGCATAGATTCCGACGTCGGCAGCGCCGCATCGGGAGAGGTTCTAGCAAACCCTCTATAAAAAACTAAGGATTACGGTACCTATCTCCTTAGGTATCGTTTTTTAATGTTTCCAGGGAAAGGATCGTGAAAATGATGAAAGACGAAAACGCAATCGTCGTGTTCAGCGGCGGTCAAGATAGCACTACCTGCCTGTTTTGGGCGATGCGGCGCTTTCGCCGGGTGGAGGCGGTCACCTTCGATTACGGACAGCGTCATCGGGCCGAGCTGGAGTGCGCGGCGCGCATCGCCGCGGAACAGGGGATCAAGCATCACGTACTGGATATGTCGCTGCTGAACCAGTTAGCACCCAATGCTTTGACCCGAGAGGACATCGCGATCGAACATGAGTCAGGTTCGCTGCCGACGACGTTCGTCGACGGGCGCAATTTGTTGTTCTTGACGTTCGCCGCCGTGCTCGCCAAGCAAGCCGGGGCGAAACATCTCGTGACCGGCGTCTGCGAAACGGATTTCAGCGGTTACCCCGACTGCCGGGACGTGTTCATCAAATCGTTGAACGTCACCTTGAACTTGGCCATGGATTATCCGTTCGTCATCGACACGCCGCTGATGCGGCTTTCCAAAGCGGACACGTGGCGATTGGCCGACGAGCTCGGCGTCCTCGATTACGTCCGGGAACAGACGCTCACATGCTACAACGGCATTCCGGCCGACGGCTGCGGGGAATGTCCTGCTTGCCTTCTCCGTCGGCGCGGACTCGAGGAATATTTGCGTTCCCGCAGCGAGGAGGCGCTGCCATGATTCAACAAATTTACCCGTCGGTTCCCCATCCGTACCGGTACGAATTGAACAAAGATTTGCAATTCGCGGCGGCGCATTATGTCCCGAGCCCCGCCGCCGGACCTTGCAGCCGCGTGCACGGGCATACGTATTTCGTCAATGTGACGATCGCCGGTAACGATTTGGACGATAACGGCTTTTTGGCGAATTTCTCGGACATCAAACGTTGGATTCACGACCGGTTCGACCATTCGCTGCTGAACGACCACGCCGAACATTTTCAAGACGATGATTCGAATCGGTACCCGACGACGGAAGTCGTGGCTCGAACGATCTGCGAGCTGGTGCAATCGCATTTAGACCGGACCGTCAATCGGCCCCGCTGCTTGCAAGTCTTTCTCAGGGAAACGCCGACCAGCTACGTCGTGTACCGCCCGATGGCGGGCGGAGGTCTCTTATGACGGAGCGATTCCCGGTCTTGGAAATTTTCGGACCGACCGTCCAGGGCGAGGGCATGGTCATCGGGCAAAAAACGATGTTCGTCCGTACGGCGGGCTGCGATTATTCGTGCGCCTGGTGCGATTCCGCGTTTACGTGGGACGGCAGCGGCAAGCGGGAGATTCGGATGATGGAGGCGGCAGACATCGTCGGCGAGTTGTTCCGGACCGGCGGGGATACGTTCTCCCATGTGACGCTGTCCGGGGGCAATCCAGCGCTGCTGCCTCGTCTGGGCGGGCTGATCGCGCTGCTGCACGACCGAGGGCTGAAGGTCGCTTTGGAAACGCAAGGCAGCTTGTGGCGGGATTGGTTTTGGGAGCTCGACGAACTGACGCTGTCGCCGAAGCCGCCCAGCTCCGGCATGACCCCTGACCTGCGAGTGCTGGACGACATCGTAGATCGACTGACGAGCCGGAACCGGAATTACAGTCTGAAAGTCGTCGTCTTCGACGAAGAGGACCTCCGGTTCGCCGAACAGATTCACAAGCGATATCCGCTGGCTCCTATGTATTTGCAATCCGGCAACGACGCCGTGACGGAGTCCGATGCGTCGGCGCTGCTGCCTCGGCTGATGGAACGCTACGAATGGCTGGTTGAAACCGTGATGCGTTCTTCGTCCCTCCGCTCCGTGCGCGTGCTGCCGCAGCTTCACGCCTGGCTGTGGGGAAATCGACGCGGCGTGTAACCGATCTGCCGCGGCGAGCGGCGTCGAAGATTCAGGCGACTTTCCCGCATCTTCCCTCGAACGCTTCCCGGCGCGCCGCATATACTGGGCTAAACCGATACGCAAAGGAGTTCGTGATTTGTTATGGCAAGAGCGGTATGGGGCGTCGACTCCGCATCACCCGCGGATGAGCGGCTGCTCGCGTGCGTGCGAGAGCACTACGGCATGCCGGAGTTTTGGGGCCGGTACATCAAAACCGTGCCGGGAGCCGCCGACGGGTTGACGCGCCGCGAAATCGGCTTCCTGCACGGAAAGGGCATCAAAATATTGCCGATTTACAGTGATTTTCGGAGGGCTGTCGGCCTTGCGAACGGGCGCATCGCCGCCCGCAACGCGATCTATAACGCGAAGCTGCTCGGGATCCCGAAGAACGTCGTCGTGTTCGCCAACGTGGAGCGGTTTTTCGACGTCGACGAAGCGTGGATCCGGGGATGGGTCGAAGTGTTTTACGCGAGCGATTACAAGCCCGGGTTTTATCACGATCCGACGGAAGGCGGCTTCGCCGCTGCCTACTGCCGGGCGGCGGCTGCGGACGCCAAGGTGGGGTCCCACTCTATTTTATGGAGCGCCGAACCGGACCCGGGCGTTACCGAGAAGGACAAAGCCCCGGCCTTCGGGCCGAAGGCTCCCCCGTGCGCAGGCCACGTTTGGGCATGGCAGTACGGGCGCGACTCGGAGGTATGCCCGATCGATACGAATTTGATCTCTCCGCTGTTGGCGAAGCATCTGTGGTAGAAATAGAAGCTGACGTTCCTAGCGCTGCCGATCCCGCTTTCGCTATGGGCGATCGGCGCGTATGGCTAACGTCCCTGCAAGCCTTGCCGTACTACACCGCTTCGTTCGGCGCCGCGACTCCGTATTTCCTCTGGCTGATCGGCCGGGACCGAGCTCGGTCCCTGCCGAGGCGGCGGCGGACGCTTCCTCACGATAGCAGGGAATAACAAATTCCCACCCGTCTACGCCTGATCTCCTGTTCCATTCCCATTCCGTGCATATTCCCTTCCTTTTAGCAGCCAAGTTCGCATTCCTTTCATATAGCAAACTGCGTAACGCGGGTCCAATAGGCGACTCCTCGGAACGCAGTTTTTTTCGTTGGTTCCCGCCCCCTTTTTTCCAACAAGTGCGCCCCGCCCTCCGGTCCCATCCTCCTCACGCCGTGCAATGCCTCTCAAGAGCGCATTCCGTTCATATTCCCTTCTCTCAGCAGCCAATCTCTCATTCCTATCGTATAGCAAACTGCGCAACGCGGGTCCAATAGGCGGCTCCTCGGAACGCAGTTTTTTTCGTTGGTTCCCGCCCCCCTTTTTTCCAACAAGTGCGCCCCGCCCTCCGTTCCCATCCTCCTCACGCCGTGCAATGCCTCTCAAGAGCGCATTCCGTTCATATTCCCTTCTCTCAGCAGCCAATCTCTCATCATATAGCAAACTGCGGCAAACACGGGTCCAATAGGCGGCCCCTGAGCGCAACCTTTTCGTGGGTTACCGCGCATTCCGTCCATATTCCCGCTCCTCAGCAGGCAATGGAAAGTACATCTTTATACCAGAACATATGTTCGGTATAATTTATCTTGTAAGGAGTTGATTTAACATGGATAAACAAAGCCGAGCTTATCAATATTTCTACCGTCAACGCTGGCCGAGCGGTTTTGAATGCCCACGGTGCGGATATACGGGCTGCTATACGATCGGTACCCGTCGTAACCCCCTTTACCAATGCGCACTGTGCCGTCACCAAACCTCCTTGACCGCCGGCACCGTCATGGAGAAGAGCAGAACTTCCTTGGATAAATGGCTCGCCGCCGTCGAACTGCTAAGTTCGTCTTACGGTGTAAACGCAGTCCAACTGTCTGCAAGGATCGGCGTTTCCCACAAAACCGCATGGCTCATGCTCCGCGCTTTTCGTCGGGCGATTCATAGATTAGAGGAAGAACGCCAATTCTTAGGGACCGTTCACGCCGGCCTCCAAGTGCTCGGTCCTTATTTCTTCATTACGCATGCCCTTTATCGCAGAGAACGCGTTATTCTTATCGGGGGTTCCATGGACAATCGCACCGGGAAAGCT
>NZ_DASQNA010000038.1 GCF_035645195.1 Paenibacillus sp.
AAGGCGAATTGAGGAATATATCATTTTTTATAACCAAGGACGACCGCAAAGGAAATTAAACAAGCTGACGCCGGTTGAGTACCGACGTCAGCTTGCAGCCTAGGGCTTATTTCCACTGTCCGCTAAATGGGGCCTTGACCAGGTTCGGGAGGGGCGCTTTGTTTATCGATATAGAATTTATAAGTTTCGTTGACTTCGGAACTATACCAAGAAAAATTTCCGCTTAACCGCGGCAGCTCATCCTTGTAATGTACTTCGGTAGAAGTTTTTCTTACTTCTCGGGGGCCATCGTTCGAGCGTACCAGGCCGCCGCCGCCTCGAGCTCCGGCCGCGTCAGCTGGTGCCCGTACGACTCCCAATGGACCGTCACGTCGGCGCCCGCGCCTTCGAGCAGCGACTGCAGCTCTTCGGTTTCGGCCGTCGGGACGAGCGGGTCGTTCGACCCAGCGCCGATAAAGACCGGCAGGCCGGTCAGCTCCGGCAGCGGCACGCCGCGTCTCGGCACCATCGGATGAAGCAGGATCGCCCCGCGCATCGCTTTCTCGTGGTGGAACAGGAGGCTTGCCGCGATGTTCGCGCCGTTCGAGTAGCCGACGGCGACGAGCCGCTCCCGAGCGAAGCCGTATTGCGACGACGCGTCGTGCACGAAGTTATGGAGCTCCTGCGTGCGGAAGACGAGGTCCTCCTCGTCGAACACGCCTTCGGCGATGCGGCGGAAGAAGCGTGGCATGCCGTTCTCGAGCACGTTGCCGCGAACGCTGAGGACGGACGCTTGCGGATCGAGCAGCCCGGCGAGCGGCAGCAGGCTCTCCTCGTTGCCTCCCGTACCGTGAAGCAGGAGCAGCACGGGCCGTTCTTCGGCGCCTTGGCGAAACAGATGCTTCATGGCTAAGTCCAGCCCCTTTCGTACTGCTTCGGGATCGGCAGCTCGGCCTTCAGCGCCTTCGCGGCGTGCTGCGGCCAGTACGGGTTGCGCAGCAGCTCCCTGCCGAGGAAGACGAGGTCGGCGCGCCCCGCGCGGATAAGATGCTCCGCGAACGCGGGCTCTTCGATCAAGCCGACCGCGCCGACGGCGATGTCGGCTTCTCTGCGGATCGTCTCCGCGTACGGTACCTGATATCCGGGGTACGCTTCGACCCGCGCGGGCACGACGCCGCCGGAGCTGCAGTCGATCAGGTCGGCGCCGAGCGCCTTCGCTTCGCGCGCGAAGTAGACGAAATCTTCCGTCGCGTTCCCGCCCTCCGCGTATTCGTTCAAGCTCAGCCGGACGAAGAGCGGCCCGTCCCACGCGGCGCGGACCGCGAGAATCGTCTCGCCGAGCATCCGGAACCGGTTTTCCCGGGAGCCGCCGTAACCGTCCGTCCGCCGGTTGGCGAGCGGGGACAGAAACTCGTTCAGCAAGTAGCCGTGCGCGGCGTGGATCTCGACGACGTCGAAGCCGGCCGCCTTCGCGCGGACGACGCCGTCCCGGAACGCCGCGACCGCTTCCGCGATATCCCGCTCGGACATCTCCTCCGGCGTCCGGTACGTGCCGTCGAACGGCACGGCCGACGGTCCGACGATGCGTCCGTCCGCCCGGGATTTGCGTCCGGCGTGCGCCAGCTGGATGCCGATGCGGGCGCCCGCCGCCCGGCAGGCGTCGGCGACGTCGCGCAGGCCGCTTATGTGCTCGTCCGACCACACGCCCAAATCTTCGTTCGAAATGCGGCCTTCCGGTACGACCGCGGTCGCTTCAAGCACGATGAGTCCGACGCCCCCGGCCGCCCGGCTCGCATAATGCGTAATATGCCAAGGCGTGACTTTGCCGTCGCGCTTTTCGCAGCTGTACATGCACATCGGGGACATAACGATCCGGTTTCGAAACCGGACGCCGCGGACCTCGTAAGGCGTAAATAACATGGATGACATGGGCTCCCTCCTTTAGAACAATTTTCACATAAAAAAAGGAAATATCCAACCAAACGCGAATATATATTTCTTGGTTAGAAAGACCTATCACCGTAAGGAGCTTCTCATGGATCATACGTTCAACGGAATTGATTTCCTATCGGCTCTTGCGTTGGCTCTTCTTTTCCTATACGTGCTGTTCACGAACGAAATTCGGCAGCTGCATAAAGTATATATCGCCTTTCATCTCGCCATGATGATGTGGCCCTTCGGTATGTTTTCCTTATCCATGACTACCCATCCGGAGTACCAGTGGTATTACGTCAATTTGGCGTTCGTCGGCATATCGTTTCTCGGATACGGTTGGCTCATGTTTTCTCTGATGCTGACCCGAGGGCTGTACCGAATCAAGAGGGCCGGTTATCTGATTCTCGGCATGCCGGCGCTCGTCGCCGCGGTGCTCGTCACGTTGAATCCGCTGCACCACTTATTCGCCACGACCGCGACGAACTGGCTGGAAGACCGTTCGTACGGACCTGTCTTTCTATATTTGCTTGCGATCAGTATTTTGTACTTAGCGCTCGGCGGGAGCGTCATGATCCGCGCGCTGTTTCGGACGAAGGATTTCGCCTTCCGCCGGCAGCTCGTCCTCTTTTTGCTCGGGCAAACGATCATGCTGCTGCTCGCGCTTGCCGATACGGCGCTGACGTCGACCCCTTGGTTTCCGGAATATCAGGATATGGAAGGGCTGACGTCGCTCGGCATCGTGTTCTCGGACATTTGCTTCGTCATCGCGATTCGCAAGAACAACGCTTTCCGGATCATTTCCATCGCGCTGCGGGAAGTCGTGGACAGCATGGACACCGGCATCGTCATCCTCGACGACCGCCATCATGTGCTGGACCGGAACGCGGTGGCGACGCGCTTCCTGCCGATGCAGATCGGGCAGCCCTTCCCGATCGAAATGCTCATGGAAGGGGCGCTCGAGCCCGGCTTCGGACGCAGCTTCTTGAGCTCTTATTTTCACGAGACGGGCAAGTTTCTGCAGACGGAAGTGCTCGTGCGGGAGCCCGGCGGCCCGTCGGCGCACGTATCCGTGCGCATTACGCCGATTTACAGCGATAACGGCGTGTACGTGGGGCGCATCGTGACGATGCAGGACGTGACGGAATGGCGCCGGCTCGTTCTCGAATTGAACGACCGCAACGAGGACTTGATGGCCCGCAACAGCGAGCTTACGATGATGCAGGAGGAGCTGTCGCTCGCCAACCGGAAGCTGGAGCTGCTGGCGACGACCGACCCGCTGACGGGCTGTTACAACCGCCGGTATTTGTTTCAGATGCTCGAATACCAGATCGCGGTCGAACAGCGCTACCACGTGCCGTTCTCGTTGCTGCTGTTCGACGTGGATCATTTCAAGCAAATTAACGATACGTACGGGCATCATATCGGGGACGAGGTGCTCCGGCATACGGCCGCAGTTATTCGCTCGAGGCTGCGCGAGAGCGATATTTTCGCCCGGTACGGCGGGGAAGAGTTTACGATTTATTTGCCGCACACCGAGAAGAAGGATGCGCTCCGTCTGGCGGAGCAGCTGCGGCATATAGTAGAATCGCAGATAGTGGAAACCGATCGGGGTCCCATTCAAATCACGATCAGCATGGGTCTCATCAGCATCGACGGGGACAGCTATGCCGGCGTGAACCCGAAGCAATTCCTCGTGGAAGTGATTCGAAAAGCGGACGCGGCTTTATATTTGGCCAAAGAGCAGGGGCGCAACCGCGTCGTCGTGGCGTAAGGCGGACGGAATCGCCGCCCGCGGCGCGCGTCGGAGCGGCCGTAAGCGCGGCAACGGGAGGACGAAAAGTTTGGTTACAGTTACGGTAGGCATGGATATCGGGACGACAAACAGCAAGGTCGGCGTATTCGCGGAGGACGGGCGGCAGCTCGCGGTCGTCAGCCGGCCGACGGAGACGCTGTTCGACGAGCGGACAGGCATCAACTATTACGATCCGGAACGGATGTGGCGGTCGCTGTACGAGGCGCTGACCGAAGCTTTGGCGGCGGTAGACGGCGCTTCCGTCGCTTCGATCGGCATCGCGTCCATGGCGGAGAGCGGGCTCGTCGTCGAACGATCGACGGGCGTGCCTCGATCTCCGTTCCTGCCTTGGTTCGATACGTGCTCGGAGCCGCAGGCGGCGCTCATCAAGCGGGAGTCCGATCCGTTCGAGCGGTTCCGCCGCTCGGGGCTGCACGGCAGCTTCAAGCTTGGGCTCGCGAAGCTGCTGTGGATCAAGGAGCACGCCCCCGAGGCGTTCGAAGGCGGTGACCCCGCGTGGCTGTCGGCGTCGAGCTGGATCGCCTACCGGCTGAGCGGGCGGATGGCGTTCGACGATTCGCTCGCGGCGCGCACGTACGCGTACCGGATCGATCGGCGCGAGTGGGACGTCGAGTTCGTGCGCCATTTCGGCTTGCCGGGGACGCTGTTCCCCGAGGCGGTCGCGGGCGGGCAGCCGATCGGCGTCGTGCTGCCGGAGCTGCGCGCGAACGGGCTCACCGAGCGGACGCAGGTGGCGATCGCCGGACACGACCACGTCGCGGCGGCTCTTGCGGTCGGCGCGGTGCGGCCGGGAACGGTGTACGATTCGATGGGCACGGCGGAGACGCTCGTCGGTACGCTGGACGAGCGGGAGCTGACGCGCGATGATTTCGAAGCGGGCCTGTCATTCGGCGTGCATATCGCGAAAGGCCGATATTTTTGGATGGGCGGCCAATCGTCGTCGGGCGGCTCGGTCGAATGGCTGCGGTCGCTGCTCGGCGATCCGCAGTTGTCGTATGAGCGCATCTTGGCGCTGTGCGCCGAAGCGCCGGAAGGGCCGACGGGCGCGCTGTACTTCCCGTATTTGGCGGGCAGCGGCGCGCCGAAGCCGGATTCGCGCGCCCGCGCGGCGTTCGTCGGGCTCGCGAAGTCGCACGGCAAGCCGGAGCTGCTGAAGGCGGCGCTCGAAGGCACCGCGTATCAGCTGGAGATGATGAAGCGGAGCGCGGAGCGGCTGACGGGCGATCGGATCGACCGGCTGGTCGTCGTGGGCGGCGGCACGCGCAACCCGCTGTGGCTGTCCGTGAAGGCGGACATCACGGGCTGTTCGCTGTCGCTGCCGGGCATCCCGGAAGCGACGCTGCTCGGCGCGGCGCTTGCGTCCGGCATCGGCGCGGGGCTGTACGGCGGCGCGGAGGAAGCCGTCGACGCCGCCCGCCGCGGCCTCGCCGCGGACGGCGTCGCGGCGCGCGACATCGCGCCGGATCCGGCGCGGGCGGCGCGGTACCGCGCGCTGTACGAGCGCGGCTACGAGCCGCTCCAAGCGCCGCTGCGCGCGTTCTTCGCGGAAGCCGCGCAAATTTGATCTTGAGAGCCGACCCTGCGGGGTCGGCTTTTTTGCTGCGCGCCGCCGGGAAGAGGCGGACGGTCGGCGGACGGGGGAAGATGGGTAGGAGGTAGGCATAATAAGCCACCGGTGTTCCCATAAGAAGGGAACAACTTACCCATAAACGGGGCCGGGGCGTGGCGGTTGGTCGGCGGACGGGCGAAGATGGGTAGGAGGTAGGCATAATAAGCAACCGGTGTTCCCATAAGAAGGGTAGGACCTTCCCATAAGGGGGCCGGGGCGTGGCGGTTAATCGGCGGACGGGCGAAGAAGGGTAGGAGGTAGGCAAAATAAGCCACCGGTGTTCCCATAAGAAGGGTAGAACCTACCCATAAGGGGGCCGGGGCGTGGCGGTTGATCGGCGGACGGGCGAAGATGGGTAGGAGGTAGGCATAATAAGCAACCGGTGTTCCCATAAGAAGGGAACAACCTACCCATAAACGGGGCCGGGGCGTGGCGGTTGGTCGGCGGACGGGCGAAGATGGGTAGGAGGTAGGCGTAATAAGCCACCGGTGTTACCAAAAGAAGGGTAGAACCTACCCATAAGGGGGCCGGGGTGCTGCCGTATCGGAGGCCGGAACGCTGCGGAACGTGGCTGAGTTGGCCGGAGCGCGGGCTGGAGCGTGGGCAAACTGGCCTGGAGGGGATCGGAGCTGGGCTTGGCTGCTGCTGGAACGTGGCCGGAGCGGGGCCGGACGCGGACGGACGGGGGCCGGAGCGCACCTCGGAGCGAGGGCTAGAGCGGGGGCTGGAGCGTGGCCAAACTGGCCTGGAGGGGATCGGAGCTAAGTGCCGGTGCGCTGCAAGAGGCAAACGGCGAAGATAGCGCTAGCCCGGCGGCTGCGGAGAACAGGCGACTGCTCGCCCCAATACCGCGAAAAACCGGCCCCGCAAGGGCCGGCTCCGCGAACGATTACTTCAAAATCGAACCGCCGTACAAGAATCGATACTCCCAGTGCCGTCCCCGGAAGTCGTCGATGCGGACGCCGCCCGACTCCTTCGAGTACGTATGCAGCACTTTGCCGTTGCCGAGATAAATGCCGTCGTGCGTGACCCGCTGTTTCATTTTGTCGATGCCTTTGTAATTCGACGCCTTGGATCCGCGGTAGCTCATGAAGAACATAATGTCCCCGGGCTTAAGATCCTGCCAGCGCCGCACGATGCGGCCGTTGGACTTCGCGTACGCAGCTTGCGAGCGGGAGTCCCCCGGCAGTTTGATCTTCACGCCTTCCAAATACGCCTGCCGAACGAAGTCCGAGCAGTCGAACGTGCGGGTCGACGTACGGCTCGAGCCGAACTCGTACGGCCTGCCCATATACTTCTTGCCCGCGTTGATGACGGCTTCCCGGCGCCCGTCGTTGACCGCGAACAGCGACACGTCGCCGTCCGTCTGCTGCTGAGCCATGCCGCCTCGCTGCGCCTGCGCGCCGCCGCCGTCCACCTGCTGCATGCGCGCGCCGCCGCCTCGATTCGCCTGATCCAGCTGCGCAGTGTTTTGCCCGTCCCGCGCCTGGTTCGCGCCCGTCTGCGGCTGCTGGCCGCACGCGGCCAAAGCGGCGCACAGTATGGCGATCGCGATCGAAAACCGCGCTCTCGCTTTGATCATGGTTCGCCCTCCTCGAAAAATAAGGACCTTCAAGCTTGAAGTCCTGTTGTATTTTTCGCTTGCGGGAGAACGCTTATGTGCGCGTGCGGCGGCAGGGCGGATGGGAAATTGCCCCGGCGCGACGGCAGGGGCGAACCGTTATTCCGCGCCGCCGGAGCCGCCGAGCGGGTACCGCTGCAGCGCCTCGTACGCGGGTTTCTGCCCGAACCGCGTCCGGTACAGGATCAGCTCGTCGGCGCGCCACGGCGAAGGCGCCGGCGCGGCCGCCGCCAGGCGCCCCGCGTGCGCGGCGAAAGCGTCCCCGCGGTAGCGGCGCGCCGCCGTGATATGCGCCCGGAACGGGCGCGTATCCCGCGCCACGCCGCACTGCGCGGCGGCGGCGTCGACACGCGCGTGCAGCGCGCGCAGCGCATCGACGGCGCCGGTCACGCCGCACCAGAGAATGTCGGGCGCGCCGCCGCGCCGCCCGAACGTATCGAAGCCCCCGAGCGCGAGACCGAAGGGGGCGGCGTCCGCGACGGCTTCGCGCACCGGGCCGGCGAGCCGTTCCGCAAGCGACGGATCGACGTCGCCGATGAACTTGACCGTGACGTGGTAATCGGCCGGATGGGTCCACGAAGCGAACGGAACTTCACTCCGAAGGGCGGCGCACGCGTCGGACAGCGCCTCCCGGGCTTCCGCGCCGAGCGAAATCGCGTAAAACAACCGTATGGCAGATGTCATAGAAGACTCTCCTAGTTTTCGTAATTCTATAAAATGTAACACAACCGTAATACTAGATTGACCTGGAGTTAACAATCCGCGGGTATAGTAAGGATGACCCCCTTTTTGAATAGATATGCCTCTTGAAGCCCGCGGCAGAGTGTCGCGGGCATTTTCCTCTTTTAGAAAATTCTTCTAGATTTTCTATGGTTTAGATGGTAAAATTTCCTATTGAACAAGAACGGTGGTCAATACCGGTCGGAAATGGAAGTGAAGGATTTGCCTGTGGCGGAGGCGCGATTCGGTCGCTTGGTGACGATTTACGGGGAGCGCGTATACCGGAAGGCGTACGGCATGGTGAAAGACCCCTACTTGGCGCAGGATGTCATGCAGGAAACGTTCCTGAAGGCGTTCCGTCATCTGGACACGGTGCAGGACGAACGGCGCGCGGGCGCCTGGTTGTCCAAAATCGCGGCGAACGCGGCCATCGATCTTATGCGCAAGCGCAAATGCTGGAACGGCGTTCCGACGGAAGCGAACACGCTCGCATGGTTGTGCGGCGCGGCGTCGGGACGCGTGGAAGAAGAAGTGCTGTGCAAGCTGGGCGCGGAGATGCTTCATGCCCAAATCGAACGCCTGCACCCGGCGTACCGGGACGTCGTTCGGATGAAAGTGACGCACGGTCTCAAGGACGCGGAGATCGCCGAGAAGCTCGGCGTATCCGTCGGCACCGTCAAATCGCGCTTCCACCGCGCGAAGCGGATCATTCGGGGCTGGATCGACGACTCGCCTGCCAAAGCCGGAACATCTCCAGAGCATTACGCAAATGAGCGGCTTCTTCTTCCGTGAGCGGTTCGACCCGCCCGTCCCCGAACGCGGCGTAAGCAGCGACGGACCGTTCCCGAACGGCATCCGGCAGCGGCGAGCGGACGTCCCGGGATTCGCCGCCTTTCGGCGCATTCGTGCGTCCGAGCAAATAATCGACCGAAACGTCGAACAAATCCGCGAAACGCATTAAGGCATCGACGTCGGGGCGACGAATTTCGTTCTCGTACCCGGATATGGTCGATTCCGCCAAGTCGAGCTTTTGCCCCAACTGTTTCATCGTCCATCCGAACCGTTTGCGCTGTTCTCGAATTCTGGCGCCGTACATGCAGATCACCCCGAAACCCATTATACTTTGCACAATGCAAAATGTGAATTTTCCTTGCAAGACTTTGCGAAACGCATTGAAACAGACTGGGATATCGAGTAAAATATGGATAAACAATGCAAAACGCGAAGAAAGGCGGGGCGTCGGTGGAAAGCGTGCTGAAACACACCAGAGAGCGAGCGGGAATGTCGTTAGAGCATGCGGCCAGGAGGCTGCGCATTTCCCCTGGGTACTTGCTGCAAATCGAGAATGGGGCGCGGGGCGTAGGGATTCCAAGAGCCGCGCAAATCGCGGAGTTGTATGCGCTTGATAGGGATGAGTTGTTCGTGCCGATCCGGTTCGCGGCGCGATTTTGCAAAGGAGGGAGAACATGAACGCAACCCCGTTATGGTTTTGGATCCTCGGGGGCATTGTCCTCGCCATTTCCATCGTGCTGGAAGTACAAACCCGCAAACGGATCAAAAAGGAGAGAGAATAACGGAAAGACGTCCCGCGCTACCGACGACGCATCGCGCGGGACTTTTTTATGCGAGGAATCGCCTCCGGAGGCTGTTTCCGAATCCACCGCAGGAACGGAGCGAGCCGCTCGTCGGCCCGGAGCGCCTCGATCGTAGGCAGCCGGGCGGCCAGCTCGGCGTTGGTGAACGTGGCGTGAATCATTTTGTGACACGGAATGCACAGCAGGGCGGTCGGCAGGAACGTCCCGCCTTTTTCTTTGGGCGTCAGATGATGCACGGTCGTCCGCAATCCGGCGCGGCCGCACAGCTCGCAAGCATCGTCGCGCCGTCGTTCGGTCACGCCGCAAGCCCCCTTTCGGTCGGAATTGGTATGAAACGGGACGCCGCATGGAGAAGCTAGGGGAAACGGCGGAAAGGCGGTGTTTCCCGATGCAGGCGATTTGGTACGCGCTGGGCGCGCTGCTGAGCCACGCGGCGCATCTGTGGTTGGCGTAAGCCGAGATATGCTATAATAGCAGCAGAGTCCGAGGAGGTGGATCGCCGATGAAACTAGGACTGTTGTTCGGCCTGCTTTGGGTGCTCCTGGGCAATCCGTTCGTTGCCCTTCTCGTGCTGTTGCTGCTATTATACTTCCTCGACAGGAGTTTCCTAGGATTTTTCCCAAGCGTGACGCATCCGATTCGCCGGCAGCGCCGGCTCTCTCGCGCGCTTCAAGATATCCGCGAACGGCCGTTCGACGTCTCCGCCAAGCAGGAGGCCGCGCGGCTGTACATGGAGAAGAAGCGTTGGGCCGAAGCGCGTCGGTTGTTAGAGGATATTATGCCCGTAATGGAGCATTCGGCCGAGGTCCGCTGCGATCTCGGCATTTGCCGCATCAAGACGGGCGACGCGGAGCAGGGCGAACGGGACTTGCGGGAAGCGCTCCGCATGAACCCCCGCGTACGGTACGGGGAACCGTATTTGCGCCTTGCCGAGGCGATCGCGCCGGTCGATACGGAGCGAGCCGTCGAAGCGTTGAAGCAGTTCGGCGACGCCCATTCGTCGTCGTCCGAGCTATATTACCGTTTGGGTCGGCTGTACGCGTCTTTGGGTCGCAATCGGGAGGCGAAGGAGGCGTATCGAGAAGCCGTAGAGGTGTATCGGGCGCTGCCGAAATACAAAAAGAAGACGGAACGCCGCTGGGCGCTGTTGGCCGCCGTTCGGAGCGCCGTCGGGTAACGTAACGGAGGGTTGGTTGTGGGTCGCGACGTATCGGAAGCCTTTTATATTCTGCTCGTCATCATCCTTACGTTTTTCATCACGGCTGCGGCACTGAAGCGGAAATCGCGCAAAAAGCGGGATTCCTAGCGCGGCGTCGGGACGTCGTCGATCAAAACGGAAGGCGGAGGAACGCATGTATTACGTGAATCAAGAACAAATCGACGCGCGGCTTCGGTTTATGCCGACCGTCGCGGAAGCTTTGCGGCAGCTGGCCGCATGGAACGAAGAGCCGTCGCTGCTCGTCAGCCTCGCGGAGGAGCGCGCGCTGCAGCTTGCGATCGAGGCGGTGACCGACGTCGGCAGCCTGCTGATCGACGGCTTCATGATGCGGGACGCAAGCAGCTATGAGGATATCATCGACGTGCTTCATATCGAAGGCGTGCTGCCCGAAGACGAGGCGGCGGGCCTTCGCGCGTTGATCGCGCTGCGCAGGCCGCTTATGCAAGAATATATGGATTGGAAGCGCGGGGCGCTGCGCGACGATTTGGCGCGGACGGCGGACTTGCTCGACCGGTTTCCGCCGCTCGTCGAATCGTTCATTCGCAAAGAGCTGCAGCCTTTCGCATAAGGGGGAAATTTAAGGATGGCAACGGGTTCGTCCAACGAAATTATAAAATTAACGTCGCTTTCGACCAAAGGGGGCTGCGGCTGCAAAATCGGCCCCGGCGAGCTGTCGGGCATACTCGCGAGCCTGCCGAAGACGGATCGGGACCCGAATCTGCTCGTCGGCACGGAGACGAACGACGACGCCGGCGTGTACAAGCTGTCGGACGAGCTGGCGCTCGTGCAGACGGTCGATTTCTTCACGCCGATCGTCGACGATCCGTACGCCTTCGGCCAAGTAGCGGCAGCGAACGCGCTCAGCGACGTGTACGCGATGGGCGGCAAGCCCGTCACCGTGTTGAACCTCGTCGCGTTCCCGATTGGAAAGCTCGACTCTTCCGTGCTGGCGGACATCCTCCGCGGCGCGGGCGACAAAGTGCGCGAAGCGGGAGCGACGCTCGTCGGCGGCCATTCGATCGACGACAACGAGCCGAAGTTCGGCCTCGCCGTCACCGGTACGATCCATCCGGATCGCGTGCTGACGAACGCGGGAGCGAAGCCCGGCGACCGGCTCATCTTGACGAAGCCGATCGGCGTAGGCATTCTTACGACCGCGATCAAGCGGGACAAGCTGGCGCCCGAGGAGATCGAGCGGGTAACCGCCGTCATGGCGACGCTGAACCGCCGCGCGGCCGAAACGATGGCCGGCTATCCGGTACATGCATGCACCGACGTGACGGGCTTCGGGCTGCTCGGCCATGCGCTCGAGATGGCGAAAGGGAGCGGAACGGGCATCGTCATCGACCAGCGGCAAGTGCCTGTGCTGCCGCGGGCGAAGGAGCTTGCGGCGGACGGGGTCATTCCGGGCGGGACGAAGAACAACTACCGCCATGTGGAGTCGTCGATCGATTTCGCGCCGTCGCTCGACGAGCTCGACCGCTACGTGCTGTGCGACGCGGTCACTTCCGGGGGCTTGCTCATCTCGGTCGACGGCGACAGCGCCGAAGCGCTGCTCGACGCGCTGCGGAACGCGGGCGTGGAGGCGGCGATGATCGGCGCCGTGACGGACGCCCATCCCGGACGCATCGTCGTGCGCCAAGGGGAGGAAGCGTAACGCCTTGGTCGAAGACATCTCGGTAGAACAATTTGTGGAACTGCTTGCCAAAGGCGACATCACCCCGATCGACGTTCGGTCGCCGGGGGAATTCGCCGAAGGCACCGTGCCGGGCAGCGTCAACGTGCCGTTGTTCGACAACGACGAGCGGGCGCAAATCGGCATCATTTATAAGCAGCAGAGCGTGGATGCGGCGAAGGAGCGGGGACTCGAAATCGTCGCCGCCAAGCTGCCTGCGTTCATCCGCGAGCTTCAGCAGGTGCCCGGCCGCAAGGCGTTCTTCTGCTGGCGCGGCGGGATGCGGAGCAAGACGTCCGCGACGCTGCTGTCGATCCTCGCCGGCCGGGTGTACCGCGTGCAGGGCGGCATTCGGGCGTACCGGCGCTGGGTCGTGGAGACGCTCGAACAGTACCGGCTCGAGCAGCCGCTGGTCGTGCTGAACGGGTACACCGGCACGGGCAAAACGAATATCCTGCGTTCCCTCCATCGCAAAGGCTACCCGGTGCTCGACCTCGAGGGGATCGCGGGCCACCGCGGCTCGATTTTCGGCGGGATCGGCCTAGAGCCTCGCAACCAGCGAACGTTCGAGTCGCTGCTCGTGCACGAGCTCATTCGGCTGCGCCATGCGCCCTATCTCCTGATGGAAGCCGAGAGCAAGCGGGTCGGCAAAGCCGTGCTGCCGGACTTCCTCGTCGAGGCGAAGGAGCGGGCGCAGCAGCTGTTTCTCGAGCTGCCGTCGGAGGCGCGCGTCGAGCAAATCGTCGCCGATTACGATCCGGAGCGGCATAAGATGCAATGCGTCGAAGCGTTCGAGCGCATCGAGCGGAAAATCCACACGCCGGCGGCGCGCGACATTCGCGACGCGCTGGAGCGGGACGATTTCCGGACGGCGGTGGCGCTGCTGCTCGAGTATTACTACGATCCGCGGTACGAGCATACGATTTCGGAATACGGCGCGGAGCGCATCGTCATCCGGGCGGCGAACGTGCAGGACGCGGAACGAAAAGTCGAAGCGTATATTAAAAAAGCCTTCCCTCAAGCGAATTGAAGTGCCCCCCGTCAAGTAGACAGTTTAAAAACAAAAACGATCTGGCACCGACCATATACTTATGGTTGGTGCTCTTTTTTACGCTGTTAAACCGTGGAGGTATTTCCTGTATTCCAACGATGTCATACAATTGAGCCTCTTCTGGTAACGGTGATTATTGTAATAATCGATGTATTCGGTAATTGCTCCTTCAAGCTCTTCATACGAATTGAATTTCTTGAGGTGGTACATTTCAGATTTCATCATTCCCCAGAATGATTCCATTGGGCCGTTATCTATGCACCTCGAAACTCTCGACATACTTTGCGTCATTCTTGCGGCGTCCAGTTTTTTCTTGAAGGCTTTGCTCGTATATTGAAAACCCCGGTCACTATGAAAGATGGGGGTAGCATCTGGATAGGTCTGATGTGCAAAATCAAAGGTCTTAAACACGAGGTCGTTGTTGTTGGAATGACCTATTACAAAAGAAACAATGCTCTTATCGGACAAATCAAGGATTGCGCTTATATAAGCTCTGCTTTGCACGGCATACTTCATCTCTGTCACGTCAGTGAGCCATTTGGCGCCGAACTCATTCGATTCAAAATTTCGATTCAAGACATTCTCAGCCGTGATTTCAGGCGTGGAATGGACGTAACTTTTTCGTTTTCTGCGGCATACCGACTTCAACTGTAAGATACCCATGAGCCTATAAATCCGCTTATGATTTACATCCAAATCATGTTCACGGTTTAACTTAATTGTCATCTGGCGATATCCGAGGATCCCATTCTTTTCTTCGTAGGCATCTTTAATCAGGGGAAGCAACGCTTTGTTGAATTTTTCATTACGGCTTTCTTCCCGGATTACCCATTTATAATATGATGAACGCTGGATTCCAGCAAGATCACACAGTTGTTTTACGGGGTATGACTCTGTCTCACGCAGCTCACGTATGGCGAGATACACGGCTTCATTTCGAACTCGGCTTAGGATCGCCTCCTTTGGATCTCGTCGAGCTTTTTTAGCAGGTCAATCTCCATTTGCTTTCTTCGATTCTCGGCTTGGAGCAGCTTATTCTGGGCTCTCAGTTTTTCCACTTCGGACATCTCGTCTTCAGATTTTCTTTTCCCACGTTTATCCTGAAGTGCCTCAACGCCAGACGTAAGGTATTTGTTAGTCCAAGAATAGACTTGTTGATAGGATACTTGGAATTTCTCAGCAGTCTGGGCGTAATTATGCTGATGCTCGATGCAATATCTGACGATTTCGATTCTCTCATCGTAAGTCGTTGTTCGTCCTTTAGTCATGACTGCCGTCCCTCTCGTTCCGGAAGTTTTCAACTTATCATGACCATTATACTTTAGAATCCAGTTGCGTAATTGGCTGGTCGATTTAATGCCGTATCTTTTACAAATCTCCATATGGGACCCGACGCCGGCCAGATAGTCCTTAACAGCGGATATCTTTAAATCAGCAGAATAAGATGTGGTTCTCGATGTATTTAGCAATCCTTTTGGACCGAGTGATTGATACGTTTGCAGCCATTGTTTAACGGATGTATACGACACATGGAGGGTGGCGGCGAGATGATGAAGTGAATCCTCTCCACGAAGATATTTTTCAACCACATCAATTCGCTCGGGCCCTGATACTTTTGATTTATGGGACATTGAAAAAAGCTCCTCCGTGTAGCAAACAGTTTTAGTATTTCAACTGTCTACTACAAGGGGAGCATATCAAATTGAGGCAAGGCTTTTTTCTTCGTTCCGGCGGCTCAATCTCGCGCGGCGGGATCGAACCGCTCCATATCGATGCCTTCCCACACGTTCGCGACGCGCACGCGCTCGGGCTCCGGAAAGACGAGAAACGCGGTCGGCAAGTACCGCTCCCCTTCCGACGTGGCGGGCCGGTTGACGATGTCGAAGCCGTTCCCCGCGTCCCGCTCGACGAGAACCGTCGAGGAGCCGCCGTCCAAATTGGCCGCGACAACGGCACCGCGCTCTAGGAACAGCTGCTGCACATCGTACAGCGTGGCGCCGACGCTGTGCGTCTGCCGGCCGTCGATGACGGCGAACAGGACGGTGCCGTCCTCCAGCTGAGCGACCGCGGTGCGGGGCGCGATCCCCCAGCCGTCCTCGTCGCTTTCGACGAGCCCTCGGCCGTTCACGATGAGGCGCGGGTGGAACGACACCGCTTCCCGGACGCGCAGCTGCGTCAGCTGCCGCTCCGTGTACCGGCCGGCGACGAGCGCGCCGTCCGCGGTAAAGCCGACGACGTCGACGGGCTCCGTCGGCTTCGCGTCCGAATACAGAACGCGGCCGCCGGAGACGACGATGCCCGTCGGCTTGAAGCCGTTGCCGCTCCAATTCGGGTCGACGAAGCCGCCCCCGTTGACGCCGGCGACCGCGCCGAGCCGAAGCATCATCCGGCTCACCTGCTCGCCGCGGCCGGGCTGTTCCGGCACGCCGACGCGAATCGAGCGCGGATTGGGCACGACGAGCAGCTTGCCGCTCCAGCCCGGGCCGGAGATGTTTTCGATCGAGTACAGCGGCGCGTCCGCGCCCGCGCGGTCGCGCCGAAGCTCGTCCGGCGCGAGCGGCGTCATCGGCTCCGACGCCATCGCGGCGAATCGGCGGTCGTATTCCGCGACCCGTTCCCGCAGCGCCGCTTCGCCGATAATATATTTCGCCCATTCCCGGTGCTTCGTCGTAATGACGGTGTCCGCCGCGAGATAACGGAGCTTCTCGCCGGCCGGCGTGCCCCAAAACCAGCAGGCCGCAAGGGAGATGAACAGCGCGAGCAGGGCGGCCGCCTTCGCCGCGAGAGGGAGAAGCCGCCTGAGGGGGAGGGACGCCAATGCGGCGAAAAAGCTGCGCAGCACGCACAAGCACCTGCCGTTCACGTGATTAGTAGATAATGAATCCAAGAATCCAGACGCGCGAAGGCAAAGGAAAGTTGCGCGGCGGAACTGCAGGAGGCTGAACGTCCGCGAGTCAAGGAGCGCCCGCCGTCGCGAATGGGTTTTGGGTCCGTGTCGGCGAAAAAAAACAGCCCGGCGAGGGCTGCTTCGTTCATGAATCGATGGATGATGGCGTCATGGCCGACTTCGAAAGCATCGCTTGGAACAGCTCCGCGGGGAGCGGTTCGCTGTAAATATAACCCTGCACTTCGTTGCAGCCCCGTTCCTTCAAAAACGCTAGCTGCTCCAACGTCTCCACGCCTTCGGCGAGCGAGCGCATTTTCATCTGCTGGCTCATGGCGATCAGCGCGGTCACGATGGCGGCGTTGTCCTCGTCGGTCGTCACGTCGCGGATAAAGCTGCGGTCGATTTTAAGCGTATGGACGCGGAACCGTTTCAGATAGCTGAGCGACGAATACCCGGTGCCGAAATCGTCGATCGAGATGTGCACGCCGATCCGTTTCAGCTCTTCGATCGTCTCCAGCACGAAGTTCACGTTCTTCATGGCGACGCTCTCGGTGATTTCGAGGGCGAGCCATTGCGGCTCGAGTCCCGTCTCGGCTAACGTCTCCTGGATCGTAGCAACGAAGTCGGGGTGTTGAAATTGCTGCATCGAAATGTTCACGGACACGCACAAGTGATGCCCCATCTCGTGCCAGCGCTTGTTTTGAAGGCAAGCGGTCCGAAGCACCCAGGTGCCGATCGGCACGATGACGCCGGTCTCTTCCGCGAGCGGAATAAATTCGCCCGGGGAGACGAGGCCGAGCTCGGGATGCTGCCATCGGACGAGCGCCTCCATGCCGAACACCTTCCCGTCCTCGAGATTGACGAGCGGCTGGTAATAGACGCGAATTTCGTCCCTGCCGAGCGCCCTGCGCAAATGCGTCTCCAGATGGAGCCGCTCGAGGGAGCGGAAGTTCATGTCCGGGTGATAAAACTCGTACGAGTCGCCGCCTTTTTCCTTCGCGCGATACATCGCCGTGTCGGCGTGCTTGATCAACGTTTCGGCGTCGCTGCCGTCTTCGGGGTAAAAGCTGACGCCGATGCTGGCCGTCACGAACAGCTCCTGTCCTTCGTACGTGTACGGCTCGCTGACGACCTCCGCTACTTTGCGCGAGTAGTCGGAGGCTTCGGCGCGATCGTTCAAATGAGGAATAAGCCAGATAAATTCGTCTCCGGAAAAACGGGCGAGCGTCTCGCCGGGCTGAACGATGCTCCGAAGCCGGCGGGCCAGCGTCTTCAGCATGCCGTCGCCGACATGGTGACCGAGCGTATCGTTGATGATTTTGAACCGGTCGAGGTCGAAAAAGAGGATGGCGGGCTTGCGCTGATGCATTTCCGCCTGTTCGAAGCAAGCGGTGAGCCGATCCTGGAACAGCATCCGGTTCGGCAAATCGGTCAACGCGTCGTGGTATGCCAAATGGTTGATTTTTTCTTCCGCCCTCCGCCGCTCCTCCGCCAGCTGCATCGCGGTATACGAGCGGACGAACAGCGGGTTGTCGTTTTCGGACGTAAGCTCCTGAATCAAATCGGACAGCGGTTCCTCGTGTTCGGCGGTACGATCCGCCCGTCTTCGGGCTTCGAGCATTTTCAAGATATTCAGGACGTGCTGCTTATGGATGCGCGCCGCCGTAGCGGTCTTGGCGCCGGCGTTCCGTTCGGATTCGGGATAGCCGAGTACGATTCTGCCGCGATCCGAGTCGTAGGAGGCGATCTGGTTGACGTTAACGATGTTGTGGGTGTCCAGCATGCGGAACCCGTCTTCGTACAGCCACTCTTCGATCGCATCGAACGACAAATTTAAGTAAAATTGGTCGGTCTTCGTATGGACAAGGTAAAGCTTGTCCTTAATCATGTCGATTTTGACGACATCGGAGGAGTCGATCGTAAAGACGTCTCCACGCTTCATGTCGCGGGTCACGGGCAGTTTTTGAACCACGGTATCATCTCCGAGCGGGTAGCAAACCTACGTATCATGAATCCATTGTACCAATTTTCGCGAAGTATGCGTAATAGTAATGTTGTCCTGTTTTCTCCAACATTCGACAAGTTTCCCTTCCAATTTTCGTCTATTTGTCATTTGTGACCGTTCCCACCGTTTATACATATGCTGTTAAGCAACGTAATTTCCGAATATTCAGCAGAGGGAAGCGGGTACGACAGTGACAAATCACCAACCCATCGCGATACTGGATTCCGGGGTCGGGGGGCTGACGGTCGCCAAGGAAGTGATGCGGCAGCTGCCGCAGGAACGAGTGCTGTATTTCGGCGACACGGCGCGAGCGCCGTACGGGCCGCGTTCCAGGCAGGAGGTCGCGCTGTTCACGCGGCAGATCGTCGACTACTTGGTTCTATTCGATCCGAAAATGATCGTCATCGCCTGCAATACGGCGACCGCCGCCGCCATCGAGGACATTCGCGCGAGGGTGGCGGTACCGGTGCTCGGCGTCATTACGCCCGGCGCGCGGGCGGCCATCAAGCGCACGAGAACCGGGCGGATCGGCGTCATCGGCACGGAGGGCACGATTCGCAGCGGCGCCTACGAGCGGGCGCTTCGCCGCATCGCTCCGGACGTGCGCGTCGTCGGTCTCGCCTGCCCCGCGTTCGTACCGCTCGTCGAGAAGGGGCTGTTTCGAACCGAGGAGGCGAGGGAGGCCGTGTGCGAATCGCTCCGCGAGCTGAAGGTCGAGCCGATCGACACGCTCATTCTCGGGTGCACCCATTACCCGTTCCTTGCGGAGCATATTCAGCACTGCATGGGCGAGCATGTCGCGATCATTTCGTCGGCCGATCAGACGGCGCGCGACGTCAGCACGCTGCTGTACCACAGCGGGCAGCTGGCGTCGTCGAACGAGCTACCGGTGCATCGGTTTTTCTGCAGCGGGGATCCCGCCACGTTCCAACGCATCGCGCGGGAGTGGCTGAATAAGCATATTCAAGTGACCCCCGTGATGTGGCAGGTCCCTAAATTTATATAATTTCGGCAAGGAGGTTTTGCGTATGAAGGCGCAACGTCGCGACGTCGTGGAGTTTCACCGGCCGTTCGGTTATTTCGAGCTGCGGAGGGCAGCGGCCAGACTGCGGCGCGCATATCCGAATCTGGCGGTGTTCTCGATCGGCAGCAGCGTGCTGGGGAAGCCGTTGTATGCGTTCCGGCTCGGGACCGGGACGAAGCGGGTGTTCGTGAACGGCGCCTTCCACGCGAACGAATGGATTACGGCGCCGCTCGTCCTGCGCTTCGTGGAAGAGGCCGCGCGGGCGGCGCAGAGGGGCGAGTCGTTCCGCGGACGAGACGCGGCCGAGCTGTTCCGCCGCGTCACGCTGGACGCGGTGCCGATGGTCAACCCCGACGGCGTCGAGCTTGTCGTTCGAGGTCTCGGGGCCGATCATCCGCTGCGGCGCGAGCTGCTCGCTTGGAACGGAGGCTCGGACGATTTCTCAGGGTGGAAGGCGAACGCGCGCGGCGTCGATCTGAACGACCAGTTCCCGGCGCATTGGGACGTCGAGCGCGACCGGCGGGCGGTCGACGGTCCCGGGCCCCGGGATTATACGGGAGAGGCGCCGCTGACGGAGCCCGAGGCGCAGGCGATCGCCCGATTCACCGAAGCGGAGCGGTTCGACCTCGTCGTCGCCATGCATACGCAGGGCAGGGAAATTTACTGGAACTATCGCGACCGCGAGCCGTTGGAGGCGGAGAGAATCGCCCGCGCGCTGGGGCGCGCCAGCGGTTACGCGCCGGTGAAGCTGACCGGCAGCGACGCCGGGTACAAAGATTGGTTCATCGACCGGTTCGGACGGCCCGGATTTACGGTGGAAGCGGGCTTCGGCGCGAATCCGCTGCCGCTCGCGCAGCTGCCCGGAATGTACGAGGAAACGTCCGCTTTGCTCATGGAGGCGCTGTTGGCATCTCTTCGCCGCAACTGATACACTATAAGTATGTTTCGATTCGCGGCAAGCGAAGGAGAAGTGGATCCCAATGAAGAAATGGCTCAAGCTGTCGACATGGGTGAGGCTGGTATCCCGGACGTTCGCTTATCTGGTCGACCCCGGCGTTCCGCTCGGGGAGAAAGCGCTGCTGCTCGTTCCGGCAGCCCTGTATTGGGTGCTGCCGGACGCGATTCCGTACCTTCCGCTGGACGATATCGCGGTGACGCTCTTTCTGTCGAATTGGTTTCTGCATCGAATCGAGAACAAATATCCGCAGGTACGAAGGAGTCGACGGCCTTGAAGTGCAAAATTACGCGTAACGCGGCCAAAGTGCTGCAAAAGGAATTGGAGTCGGAAGAGAACAAAGAATTGAAGCTGCGCGTGTACGTGACGCATGCGCACGGCGACCACGCGCACTACGGGCTCGGATTGGACACGCCCGGCGAGGACGACGTCGTCGTGTCGACGGACAAAGGGATCGACGTCATCCTGAAGGACGGCGAGAAATTCCTCGACGGCGTTATCGTCGACTATCTGTACACGCCGGAAGAAGGCTTCGTCATTACGAACCCTGCGTTCGGCAGCCACGATCACTAAGCAGTTTGGCATAACGAATCGGCAGCAGCAACGCGTCCGCGTATGCTCTCTCCCCGGAGAGCGCGCGGACGATTTTTTTGCCCGGCTTCGCGTTGACCTCGATGATCCGAACGGCGCCGCGCTCGACGGCGAAGTCGACGCCGAGCTCCGCGAAGCGCCGTCCGTACGCCGCCTCCAGCGCCGCCGGCAGAGCGGCCGAGACGGTGCGGCATTCGGCTTCGAGCCGCTCCGCCTCGGCTTCCCCGTATAGGGCGGCTAGGAACGGCCGGACTTCGCGCACCGCGCCGCCGACGGACACGTTCGAGGCGATGCGCCCCGGCTCGCTTTCGCGCACCGCCATGGCGGTCAGCTGCCAGACGCCCCGTTCGTTCCGCTGCAGCAGCGCCCGAATGTCGTAGACGCCGCCGTTCGGGCTCCGAATGTCCATCCATCGCTGCACGATCGAGCGAGCCGGGCGCCAGCGCGCGCCGATCCGCTCGCGCAGCGCCGCCGCAGTCAGCCGCTCGACCGGCCCCCGCGTCTCCTGCCACCGATAGAGCGGTTCGCCGTCTTCCGCCCTCGCGATGCGGACGATGCCCGCTCCCCGGCTGCCGTGCTTCGGCTTGATCACGACGGCGCCATGCTCGCGCAGCAACGCGATCGCCTCGTCGGGCGAGCGCAGCAGCCGCGTCTCCGGCACGAGCGCCGCATACGGCGTCGCGAGCAGCTTGCGGTGCATGAGCCACTTATGGCCGAGCCCGTCGCCGGTGAACGGCAGCGCGGCGCTGCGCCGAACCGCCTTCGCGCGGCGGCTCGCTCCCGCAGCCCGGTAATCCCCGAAGTCGTGCGCGACGTCGGGCAGCGGCCAGCGCCCCTCCCGCCAAACGCCCCGCTCGTACCGGAAGCCGTCGATCCGCCCCGCGGCGAGATCGACGCCGCCCGGCTCGAACAGCACCGCCGCCGCGAAGCCGAGCCGCTCCGCTTCCGCCGCATACGGCGCGAAGCGGCCTAGGCTCCGCAGCTCGCGCTTGTTCGTCATCAATCCTATCGCCGGCATAACGGTCCCTTCCTCGCTTTTTCTTTATCGTATGCGCCCCCGGTCGATTCGGCGGCGGCTTTCGGGTATACTTATGCGCAAACGAACATGAACGAAGGAGCGGTGAAACCATTATGGACGCCGAGCGTTATACGGAAGCGCTGTACGAGGGGAAGGAAGACGCCGCGCTGCGGCGCGTGCTCGATTCGATCAAAGAACGGAATATGCCGGATATTTCGGTCAAGCCGGGGTACGGACGGCTGCTGACGCTGCTCGTCGCGGCTTCGGGGGCGAAGGACGTGCTCGAAATCGGGGCGCTCGCCGGCTACAGCGGCATTTGCCTTGCGCGCGGCCTGCCGCCGGGAGGCTCGCTGGTGTCGCTGGAGCTGAAAGCGGAATACGCGGAACTGGCCCATGCGAATTTGACCGCCGCTGGCTTCGGCGACCGGGTGACGTACCGCGTCGGCGAGGCGCTGCCGCAGCTCGAGGCGCTGGCGGCGGAGGGAAGGGCGTTCGATTTCTTCTTCATCGACGCGGACAAAGGCAACTACCCGAACTATCTCGATTGGGCGCTGCGTCTCGGCCGGCCGGGGGCGATCATTATCGGGGACAATACGCTGATGAAGGGGCGCATCGTCGAGGAAGCGTCGACGTCCCCGTCGGTGCGCGCGATGCGCGCGTTCAACGAACGCATCGCGCACGACCCGCGCCTTACGAGCGTCATGCTGCCGGCGTACGACGGGCTCGCGATCGCGCGCATCGTCGGTTAACCGGACGGCGCGGCCGCCTTCTTGCGCAGCGTGGTGAACGCCCAGACGGCATTCAAGAGCAGCAGCCCGCAGGCGAACACGAATATGCCGCGAATGCCGACGACACCGGCGAGCGCGCCGCCGACGGCCGGGCCGAGCACGTTGCCGAGGCTGAGGAAGCTGCTGTTGAAGCCGAACGCGCGGCTCTCCATCCCGTCGGGCGTATAGTTGCGAAGGAGCGCGTTCACGGACGGCAGCATGCCGCCCATGAACAAGCCGAGGAAAAATCGGCTGATCACGAGCTGCCATACGTTATGCACCAACGCCTGCGGGATGAAGCAAAGCGCCGCCCCGACCAAGCAGACGACGAGCACCTTCTCGTAGCCGATGCGATCGGCGAACCGCCCGAGAATCGGCGAAGCGGTCATGTTGGCGAAGCCGGTGACCGATCCGACGAGCCCGGCGTAGAAGGCGAGCATATGCGTGCCGTGCAGCTCCTGCACGAACAGCGGGATCAGCAGCAGCGAGCTGAGCATCGATACCTGAATGCCGACGGTGACCGCGAACAGCGCGGGAATTTGCGGCTTCTTCACCAGCCTGCGGAAACTTTCGGCGAGCGTCGCGTTCGCCCTTCCGCGGGCTTCTTTGCGTTCGAACGCTTCTTTCACGGTCGCCCACGCGAGCAGACTGGCGGCGAACAGCATGGAGCCGGTCAAATAAAAAATCGGCCGGTAGCCGACCCATTCGGCCAAGATGCCGCCGATGAACGGGCCGAGAATCGTGCCGGCGACGGCGCCGGACTGCAGCGTCCCCATCGCGAAGCCCATGCGCTCCTTAGGGGCGCTCGCCGACATGAGCGCGGTGGCGGCCGGCGCGAAGCCGGAGACGAGACCGTTCAGCATGCGGAGCAGCAGGAGCTGCCACGCGCTGGTCGCAAAGCCCATCAGCAGCATGACGATCGCCATGCCGAAGCCCGAGCGGAGCAGCATGATTTTGCGGCCGAACCGGTCGGCGAGTCCCCCCCACAGCGGCTGAGCGACGAAGGCCGTGACGAAGTTGCCGGCGAATATGGCGTTCGCCCACCACGCGACCGCGCGAGGGTCCGTGACGCCGAGCTCCGTTTGCAGATAAAGAGACAGGAACGGGATGATCATCGTCATGCCGGACATGACGAGGAACTGCCCGAACCAAAGCACGGCCAAATTAATTTTCCATCGTTCCAAGTGTCGTTTCCTCCGATCTTTTTTATTATACACGAAACTTCCGATGCATAAATTTGCCAACCGAAGGGAACGGTAACAGAAGGCGCGCATTTCGCCGCTGTACATATAGAATTAAGGAGCTGACCTGACGTGAAATTCGGTGCGCACGAAGTAATGGAAGTATCGGAACTGCTGACGGAAAAAATGAACTTGATCAATCATTTGGCGATGTACGAGCAGGAAGCGCAGGACGAGCAGCTGCGTTCGACGATTCGCCGTCATCTGGACGCGGCGGTTCAAATGTACGACCTGATGGTCGCGTACACGCACGATTACAGCGCGCGCAACGGCATGCAGCCGCCCTACCCGCAGCCGGACGCCAACCTCGAGAGACTGCGGTACGGGTTGCGCAACCCGCAGCCGATGGCGCCGCAGCGGACGGGCCGATTCAACGATATGATGATCCAAACGGCGCTGCTTACGATGCACAAAGCGTCCGCGATTTCCCATACCCAGCGCGGCTTGGAAATCACGGATCCGAACCTGCGCCAAATGGTGCTGAACGGCGCGATCACCTGCTATAACCAAGCGTACGAAACGTTCCTGCTCATGAATCAGCAAGGCACGTACCAAGTGCCGACGATTCACGATCATACGGCGAAAACGATGCTTCACTCGTACATGCCGATGAACAACCAAGGGCTCATGATGGAGGAGCACATGGGCGCGGCGGGCATGCAGGGGCTGACGCCGCGTACGCAAGGCATGCCGTCGAACATGCCGCAGCAAATGAACATGAACGGTCAGTACATGAACCAATAAAACGGCATCGCAGCATGAGAGCGTCCCCTCCGGACGCTCTTTTTTTGTGCTATAATACGGGGATGGAAAAGCGTGGCGAGGGAGCTAACCGGATGAGATCGAGAACGGAAACGATGCGAAAGCGGCGGACGAGCCGAAGACGCAAGCTGATATTGGCGAACGCGGCGCTGCTGGCGGCGATCGGCGCCGTCGTCGCTTGGAACGTATGGGCGTCCTCGCCGGACGAAGGGCGGAGCGCGGCGCCGGCCGAGGTCGAGCAGCGTCCCGCGGACGCCGCGCCGCCAGCGGATGATTCGCCCGAAGAGGAGCCGGACGCCGGCGCGCCGGACGCTCCCGCGGACACGGAGGAACCGACATCCGAGGAAGCGCCGCTCGAGCCGCCCGCGGACGGGACGGTGAAGCTCGCGTTCGTCGGGGACGTGCTGCTCGGCGAATACGTCGGCGAATTAATGAGGCGCAACGGATTTGATTATCCGTACGTCCATGTCGCCGAGCTGATCCGAAGCGCCGATCTGGCGGCCGCGAATTTGGAAACCGCGGTGACGGACCGCGCGGCCGAGAAGCCCGGCAACAAGACCTACGAGTTCAACAGCGATCCCGACGCGCTGCCGGCGTTCCGCGATGCGGGCTTCGACGCGGTCAATCTCGCGAACAATCATACGATGGATTTCGGGCCGGACGGCCTGCGGGATACGATGCGCCACCTCGACGAGAACGGCATCGCGCATGTCGGGGCGGGCGAGACGGCCGAGGAAGCGTACGCGCCTGAATACATAGAGAAGAACGGACTCCGCATCGCCCTGCTCGGGTTCAGCCGCGTCATTCCGGACGTGTCCTGGAAAGTCGGCGACCGGAAGATCGGGCTCGCGGAAACCTACGATTACACGAAGCCGGTGGCGGCGATCGAGAAGGCGGCGGCGGAAGCGGATCTCGTCGTCGTCATGGCGCACTGGGGAGACGAGCTGCGGGAGGAGCCCCACCCGGAGAAACAGGTCGACCTCGCCCGCCGGTATATCGACGCGGGGGCGGATCTCGTCGTCGGCTCGCATCCGCACGTGCTGCAAGGGTTCGAGCGGTATGGTGGCGGATGGATCGCTTACAGCCTGGGCAATTTCATTTTCACGAAATCGAAGGAACCGCTGACGTACGATTCTGCGGTGCTGCTCGCCGATTGCGGCCGCGGCGGCGATTGCCGGCTGACGGTGGAGCCGTTCCGCGTGGATACGCCGCAGCCGCAGCCGATGGACGCGGATCGCAGAGCGCAGGTGCTCGCGCGTTTATCGTCGTTGTCGATCGGCGTCGAGGTGCGCTCGGACGGAACGGTGGCGGAGAAGCAAGAGGAGTAACGCGGCCGGAGCGCCGAACCAGAGAGGACGATGCGGCATCATGAAGAGACGACAGGCTTGGGTTTCGGCGCTTCTTACTGCGGCGCTTCTCGGCGGGACGACGTCCGCGCCGGAGGCGCTCGCGGAGGATGCGTTCCGCGTATATGTGGATTCGGCGGCGCTGCAGACGGCGGCGCCGTACGTCGCCGGCGGCGAGCTGATGCTGCCGCTGCGGCCGCTGCTTCAGCGGCTCGGCTTAACCGGGACCTGGAACGAAGAGGGGACGCGCTTTACCGTTGACGCGGGCGCGCGAGCGATCGCCTACGCTCCTGGCGAGGCGACGGTCGTCGTGAACAGCGTGCCGCATTGGCGCGGGGCGGCGCCCGAGCTGCGCGGCGGTTCGCTGTACGTGCCTGTCGCGTCGCTGCGGGCGGATGTGGGACTGGCCGTGCGATGGAGCGCGGCGACCGGCGCCGTCGTCGTCGAATCGCCGCTCGATCTGTATCTTGCTTCGCTCGCGGCGGAAGCTGGAACGCTTGCGTACCGCGGCGCTGCGAAGGGCGGCAAGCCCGACGGGACCGGCGTTTGGAAGAAGGATGGCTTCATCGTGTATGAAGGGGAGTTCCGCGGCGGGGCGCCGCACGGCGCCGGGAAGCTGTACCGAGGCGGCGAGCTGCTATACGAAGGCGCGTTCAAGCAAGGGCGTGCGGAGGGCGTCGGCACGATCTATGCGTCGCCGGACCGCTACTATATCGGATCGCTCGTTCGCAGCGTGCCGGAGGGGCAAGGGACGTTGTTCGCGAACGGCCGCCCTCTATACGAAGGCGATTGGAAGGCCGGCTTCATGGACGGCGCCGGCAAGCAGTACGACGCTTCCGGCGCGCTCGTTTACGAAGGGGAGATGCACCAGGGCGCAAGGAACGGCTTCGGCGTCGAGTATGTCGACGGCTTGCCGGCGTATGCCGGCGATTGGGCGTTCGGCGAGAAGACGGGCCGGGGGAAGGCGTTCGCCACCGGCGGAGAAGTCGCGTACTCGGGCGGCTGGAAGGCGGGCGCGCGGCACGGCGACGGCTATCTGTATTCCAGGCGGACGATCACGTGGTACGAAACCGACGGCAGGGCGATCGTCTCCGAAGCGGAGCGGGAATCGACGGTGGCGAGGCCCGTAACCTACGCGGACGGCAAGCTTGTGGCCGAAGCGGCCGCCCTCGTGTACACGAGCTTGGACGGCGAACGGGGCCAGGCGCTGCTGGAAGAAGCGGGATTGAGCGCCGCGGTCGCCTCGTCGGAGGATCATCTGAACGGGCTCGCCGAAATTCGCCGGTCCGCCGGCAACCGGGCGACCGAGACGGGCGTCGTGTTCGCCTCCGAGTTGCTGTACGTCGGCATGGTGCGCGACGGGGCGATGCACGGGTACGGCCGGCTGTACGAAGGCGGAGAGCTTGCGTACGCGGGCGAATTCGAGAACGGCATACGCCATGGACAAGGCCGGGAATATGCCGGCGGCTTGGTCGTATACGACGGCGGATGGGCGGACGGCGCGAAGGAAGGGCGCGGCCGGAGCTACGCATACGAGGAGGCCGCCCAAGGCGCCGACGAGCCGGGGACGGCCGCCATCGAGGCGGGCGTATACCGCGGCGGGAAGCTTGTCTCGGTCGCGGCGGGGTATACGTATTACGGGGAATTCGCGAACGGCGCGATGAACGGGCAAGGCGTGCTGCTGGAGCGGCTTGCCGACGGCAAGCTGGAGAAACGGTACGAAGGCGGTTTCGAAGGCGGATCGTACGAAGGAACGGGCCGGCTTTACGCCGGGAAGAAGCTCGTCTACGAAGGGGAGTTCGAAGACGGCCTGCGCAGCGGGGCGGGGAGGCAGTACGACGCGCTCACCTCCGCGATCGTCTACGAAGGGGAATTCGCGAACGACATGTTCCACGGGACCGGCACGCTGTATTACGGGGTTAACCGCGTCAAATACGAAGGGCAGTTCAAAAACGGGTTCATGCACGGCTCGGGCCGCCTCTACCGGGACGTGACCCATACCGCGAACGCCGGCACCGGCCTGCTGTACGAAGGCACGTTCCGCAGCGGCAAAAAGCACGGGTACGGGAAAGAATATAACGGATACGGTTCTTTGTTGTATGAAGGCGAATTCGTCGACGACAAGCGGAAAACCGAAGGAGCGAATCAAACATGACTCATCGAAACGTTTATTGCATCGGACGTAACTACGCGCTACACGCGAAGGAGCTCGGCAACGAGGTGCCGACGTCGCCGATGGCGTTCTTGAAGCCGACGCACGCGCTCGTGCCGCTCGAAGGGACGATCGCGATGCCCGCCGGCGTCGGCGAAGTGCATCACGAGGCCGAAATCGTGCTCCGCGTCTCCAAAGCGTACACGCCGGGCGCGAGCGTCGACGAGCTCGTCGACGCCTTCACGCTCGGGCTCGACTTCACGCTTCGCGACGTGCAGAGCGAGTTGAAAAAGAAGGGGCATCCGTGGCTCGCGGCCAAAGGATTCCTGAACTCCGGACCGATCTGCGGCTGGATGCCGTTCCCCGGCGCCGAAGCGGCGGCGAACGCGGCGTTCGAGCTGCGGAAGAACGGCGAGACGACGCAGCGGGGCTTCGCCCGCGACATGATTTTCTCGTTCCAGGAGCTGGTCGACTTCCTCGGCGTCCATTACGGTCTCGGGGAAGGCGACGTCATCTTCACGGGCACGCCGGCCGGCGTCTCCGCGGTGGCGGACGGCGACAAGCTGGAGCTGCTGTGGGACGGCCGGACGATCGGCGCATGCGAGATCGCGATGAAATAAAACAAAGGCGAAGCCTCGTGCAAGGGGCTTCGCCTTTGTCGTTTCGTTATGCCGTCGCTTCGGGGATCGCGTCCTGGTACATATCGCGCACCTTCAGAATGTGCGGCAGCTGCTCGAAGAACGCGTCCACGACCGCCGGATCGAAGTGCTGCCCGCGTTCTTCCTTGAACAAGTTCAGGATGCGGTCGAGCTCCCACGCCTTTTTGTACACCCGTTCGCTGCCCAAGGCGTCGAAGACGTCCGCGATCGCGGTAATGCGTCCGTAAATGTGAATCTCCTCGCCCTGCAAGCCGTTCGGGTATCCGCGGCCGTTCCATTTCTCGTGGTGCTGCGAGGCGACGATGGCGGCGATGCGCAGCAGCTCGCGGCGGGAATTCTTCAATAGATTGTATCCGATCGACGTATGCGTCTTCATGATGTCGTACTCTTCGTCCGTCAGCTTGCCGGGCTTCTTCAGCACGGCGTCGGGGATGGCGACCTTGCCGATATCGTGCATCGGCGAAGCCAGCCTCAGCTTCTCGGCTTCCTCCTCCGGCATACCGAGACCGAGCGCCAAAATGTACGAATACTCCGCCACGCGCTTGACGTGATTGCCCGTCTCCTTGGAGCGGCTCTCGCCGATTTCGCCCATCGTGAAAATGATTTCCTTCTGCGTCTCTTCGATCTCCTGCTGGAGCATGACGGATTCGATCGACTTGCCGGAATACGAGGCCGCCAGCTTTAAATACTCCAAGTCTTTCTCGGAGAACACCTGCGCTTCCGTCATTTTGTTGATCGCTTGGTACGCTCCGATGATGCGGCCTTCGTTGTTTTGGAACGGCACGACCATAAGCGCCTTCGTATGATAGCCGGTTCGTTTGTCGACGGCGATCGCGCCGCTTTCGAGCACGTCGCGGTATTTCACGTCGGTGTAGGCGTCGTCGATGAAAATCGCCTCGCCGGACGACACCGACATGCCGACCAGCCCGGACGTGACCGGAATTCGGATTTCCTTGACCCCGTGCGCGACCGTCGTGAACAGCTCGTTCGTCCGCTCGTCGATCAGCCACACCGAGCACCGGTCGGCGACGACCATCTCTCGGCCCATGTTCGCCATCAGAATGAGCACGTTCTCGAGGCTCCGCTCGTTCGCGATTTTGGCCGTGTATTCGAAAATGACGCCGAGCATTTGCTCCGGAGTCAAATCCTTCTTGATCTTCACGACCTCTAATTCAAATTCGTCATGCATCCGCCGGCACCCTCTCCGCATGGTCCTTTAGACCCTTTTTCAGCAACCCCTATTTTAGCAAACGACGGCGGGTTTATCGACGATTATTTCGACGAGGAAAAAATTTTTTGAATATTGCGACGTATCATTATATGATAAAAGCAAGCATAAAGAGTAACCATGGGAGGTGGCGCGGATGGCGAACCATGACGGGAAGTTCATATTCGTGTTTACGGGACCCGACGGGTCCGGTCGCAAGTCCGTGGCGGACGCCGTCGGACTGACCCTTGGCGTCCAGAAGATCATCTCGTACACGACGCGCGGCAAGCGTCCGATCGAAGAAGACGGCCAAGATTATTACTTCGTCGACGAAGCCTCTTTCCGGTCGGCGGCGGCGGCGGGGGAATTCGTCGAACACTTGACCATTCACGGCTACCGGTACGGCATCAAAGAAGCGGACATTACTAGAGGATTCGAAAAAGGAAGCGTTTACGTCATTATGAACCGGCACGGCGCGGATATTTTGAAACAGAAGTACGGCGACCACGTGATCCGCATTTTCTTGTACGCTGACCGCAACACGGTGCGCGAGCGGCAAGTGAGAGACGGATTATCCGAGCCCGAAATCGAACGGCACTTATCCCATTACGACGAAGACATGGCCTACGGGCCTCAATGCGAGCATTCGGTCGAAAATATCAACGATCTCGGGCATACGGTGTATCATGTGACAAATGTGCTGGAGGAATACTTGCAGCGGGATTTGGTGGATAAGGATTAGCGGCGCAGTGGCTTGTGCCGCCGGCGGCAGCGGCGGGAAGCGCGTTATGGGAAGAGAGTATGCAAAAGAAGGGCAGGGTGTTGTCTTCTTATGCATACATGGTTCCCATAACGGGGGCTTGTGCCGCCGGCGGCAGCGGCGAGAGGCGGGTTATGGGAAGGGAGTATGCAAAAGAAGGGCAGGGTGTTGCCTTCTTATGAATACATGGTTCCCATAACGGGGACCGGTGCCGCCGGCTGGAGCGGCGAGAGGCGCGTTATGGGAAGGAAGTATGCAAAAGAAGGGCAGGGTGTTGCCTTCTTATGCATACATGGTTCCCATAACGCGCCGGGGTTGTTTTCGGCATGAATCAAAAATATCTTCAAGCTTGTCTTCAATCTGAGAGGCCCTAGGGCCTCTCTTTTATTGTTTTCTGTATACATTACAAAACGAAGGCCAGGAATTATGTGGATTTTCCAAAATCATGTCCTCCAAATTGACGCGGCTCTCGAACACGAACAGTCCCTGTAGTAGGGGGAATCGAAGCGTTCCGACGACGGGAGGAAACCTATGAAATTCGCGACGTTCAAGATCGACGGCGCCGAGCGGCATTGTTCCGATCGCTGCGATCCGTGCGGCAGAGGGTGTCGACTGGCCGCTCGACATGTCGAGCTGATCGCTTCGGGACGCATGCGGGAAGCCGTCGCATGGTATCGGGACGGGGGAGCCGGCTAGCTGGACGCCATGCGACATGGAAGTAAGCACGGCGCTGAACGGAACGGTTGTGCATAAAACAAATTGCGCCATATGAGATTCCGTCCATGGCAAATCGTCGCGTTCCACTCGCTGGTCATGACGCTGCTGCCCGGCGACGCCATTATGACGGGGACGCCGGGGGCCGTCGTCATCGCCGAGGGCGACGCGGCGGAATGCCGGATCGAAGGGATCGGCGCATTGACGAATCCGGTCGGTCGGCTGCCGCAGCCGTAGGGCGCGGCTGACCTCGGAGCGAAGCCTTCATGCGGAGGGACGCGGCGGCGAAACGAACCAAAGCGGCGCATCATTCGAAAGAGACCCGACAAGGGTCTCTTTTTTGATATTGCACGGACTACATGTGATTAAATATTACAACAAACCAGTAATGTAGTGAAAAAATATCTAAATGTTATATGTGTGTAAGGGTGGAAGCGTTATAATTCATTGAACTGTGTTAATATTATTGACACAACATCTCGATTGAATCTATAATCTCCCTAACGAACGATGACAGAGATACATAACCAAAACGTTCGGAAACTTTAGGGGAGTGGTATGGATGAAGGGTAGGCAGTCCAAGGTGTTGCTGATGATCGTAAGCGCAATGTTGGTGCTCGCCGCGTGCGCTTCGGGGACTTCGACGACGACGGAAGCCCCGGCGGAAACGAGCGGTTCGGGATCGGCGCCGGCGAGCGGAGGGGAAGCGGCCCCGGCGGAAGAAGCCGAAGGCGATACGATTAAAGTAGGCATCCTGCACAGCTTGAGCGGCACGATGGCGATCAGCGAGGTGTCGGTCCACGACGCGGAATTGCTTGCGATCAAGGAAATCAACGAGAACGGCGGCGTGCTCGGCAAGCAAATCGAGCCGATCATCGAGGACGGCGCGTCCGATTGGCCGACGTTCGCCGAGAAGGCGAGGAAGCTGATCTCGAGCGATCAGGTCGCGACGGTGTTCGGCGGATGGACTTCGGCGAGCCGGAAGGCGATGCTGCCGGTGTTCGAGGAATTGAACGGACTGCTGTGGTACCCGGTGCAATACGAGGGGCTGGAGCAGTCGCCGAACATCATGTACACGGGGGCGACGACGAATCAGCAGATCGTGCCGTCCGTGACGTGGCTGCTCGAAAATCGGGGGAAAACGTTCTTCCTGCTCGGTTCCGATTACGTGTTCCCGCGTACGGCGAACAAGATCATCAAGGCGCAGCTTGAAGCCGAAGGCGGTACGGTCGTCGGCGAAGAGTATACGCCGCTCGGGCACACCGACTACAGCACGATCATCAGCAAAATTCAAGCGGCCAACCCGGATATCGTATATAACACGCTGAACGGCGACAGCAACGTCGCGTTCTTCAAGCAGCTGAAGGATGCGGGCATCGGTCCGGACAAGATGACGACGCTGTCCGTATCGGTCGCCGAAGAAGAGGTTCGAGGCATCGGTCCCGACGTGCTCGCGGGGCATCTAACGGCATGGAACTACTACCAAACGACGGAAACAGAGGCGAACAAGAAATTCGTCGAGGCGTATAAGGCGGCTTACGGCGCGGATCGCGTCACCAGCGACCCTGCGGAAGCGGGATACATCGCAGTATACTTATGGGCGGCCGCCGTCGAGAAAGCGGGCACGACCGACGTCGACGCGGTGAAGGCCGCGGCGGCGGGACTGACGCTGGAGGCCCCGGGCGGACTCGTGACGGTGGACGGCGAAACGCAGCACATTCATAAAACGGTTCGCATCGGCGAGGTGCAGGCCGACGGCATGATCAAAGAATTGTACAGCACGCCGGAGCCGGTGAAGCCGGATCCGTACCTCAAGGGCTACGAATGGGCTTCGGGACTTAGCGAGCAGTAAGCTCGGACGATTGGTCAAGGCGGCGGGCTCCCGCCGCCTTTCTTGTCCGGAAGCCAAAGGAGGGAAAGCATGGTCTGGCTGCTTCAATTGTTCAACGGCGTCAGCGTAAGCTCCATCTTGCTGCTGGTCGCGCTCGGCCTCGCCGTCACGTTCGGGCTCATGAACGTCATCAACATGGCGCACGGGGAGCTTATTATGATCGGCGCGTATACCGCCTACGTCGTGCAGAACGCGTTCATCGCCTTTATGCCGAAATCGGGCTTCGACTGGTATTTCGTCGCGGCGCTGCCGCTGTCGTTCGCCTTCGCCGCTTTCGTCGGCTGGTTGATGGAGGTCGGCCTCATCCGCTTTTTGTACGGCAGGCCGCTTGACAGCCTCCTTGCGACGTGGGGCGTCGGCATGATTTTGCAGCAAGCCGCGCGCAGCGTGTTCGGCGCTCCGAACGTGGCGGTGACGAGTCCGTCCTGGCTGAACGGGGGGCTCGACATCGGATCCGGCCTCGTTCTTACGTATAAGCGGCTGTTCATTATCGCGCTGGTCGTCGCGGTGCTCGCGGCGATGTATGTGTACATTTACCGTTCGCGGGCCGGGCGCAATATGCGGGCCGTGATGCAAAACCGCGAGATGGCGGCTTGCCTCGGCGTGTCGACGCGGCGCGTCGACTCCGCCTCGTTCGCCATCGGCGCGGGCATCGCCGGCGTCGCCGGCTGCGCCTTGACGCTCCTCGGCCCGATCGGACCGTCGTTAGGCACGTACTACATCGTGGACGCGTTCATGGTCGTCGTGCTCGGCGGCGTCGGCAAGCTGGTCGGCACGGTCGTCGGCGCGCTCGGGATCGGGGTGACGAGCACGCTGTTCGAATCGTGGACGACGGCGTCGATCGGCAAGGTGCTCGTATTCGCGCTTGTCGTAGCGTTCTTGCAGTGGCGGCCCCGAGGCTTCGCGGCGTTGAAAACGCGGGCGCTCGACGGGCAATAAGGAGGGACAACGATGCTTGGTTTGCAAAGATCGATTCCGAAGCCGTGGCTGCTGGCGGGATACGCCGTCGCCGTCGCGCTGCTGCTGCTCGCCCCGATGTTTTTGTCCGATTTTCGCCTGAATTTGCTTTCCAAATTTTTAGCGTTCGCCATTTTGGCGCTCGGGTTGGATTTGCTTTGGGGATATACCGGCATTCTTAGTTTGGGGCAGGGCGTCTTTTTCGGACTAGGGGCTTACTGCATGGCGATGTATTTGAAGCTGGAGTCGACGGGGGGCAAACTTCCCGATTTTATGAGCTGGAGCGGCTTGGAGCGGCTGCCGCTGTATTGGGTGCCGTTCGGCAGCTTCGGTTTCGCCGTCGCGGCGGCGATCGCGGTGCCGGCGCTGCTGGCGTTCGCGCTCGGCTGGTTTACGTTCCGCAATCGGGTGCGCGGCGTCTATTTTACGATTTTGACCCAAGCGCTCGTCATGATCGTCGTCACGCTGTTCGTCGGCCAGCAGGGGTTCACGGGCGGCACGAACGGAATCACGTCGTTCAAAACGGTGCTCGGGCACTCCTTGGCGGATCCGAATGTGAAGTTGTTCTTGTACTACGTTACGGCTGCGGCGTTGGTCGCCGGGTTCGTCCTGTGCCGTTGGCTCATCTCGACGCGGCTCGGCAGGGTGCTGGAAGCGATTCGCGACGGGGAAAACCGGGTTCGATTCTTCGGATACAACCCGGCCGTGTTCCAATCGTTCGCCTTCGCCCTCTCCGGCGCGTTCGCGGGGCTCGCCGGCATGCTGTTCGTCTTTCACGTCGGCATCATTTCGCCGTCGATGATGGGCATCGTGCCTTCGATCGAAATGGTGCTGTGGGTCGCCGCAGGCGGGCGCGGCACGTTGATCGGCGCCGTCGTAGGGACGCTGGCGCTCAATTGGGCGAAAAGCTTGATCAGCGAGGCGTATCCGGCCGTGTGGCTCATTTTCCTAGGGGCGCTGTTTATCGTCGTCGTGGTCCTGTTGCCGAAAGGGTTGATCGGATTGTTCTCATCGGTCGTCGGCGCCATTCGCGGAAGGAGGAAAACGGATGGAAGAGCAAGCTATCGTGCTGTCCTGCCGGAAGGTAAGCGTCAGCTTTGACGGGTTTTACGCGCTGCGCGAGATGGATTTTACGCTGCGCCGCGGCGAGCTCAGGTTCCTGATCGGGCCGAACGGCGCCGGGAAAACGACGATGCTGGACGCGATCTGCGGGAAGGTCAAGCCGAAGAGCGGCAGCGTGACGTTCTTTCGCGACGGCGCGGCGACGGAGCTGACGAAACTGAAGGAGCACAGCATCGCGGCATGCGGCATCGGGCGCAAGTTTCAGGCGCCTTCGGTGTTTTCCGCGCTGACGGTTCGGGCCAACATGGAGATCGCGCTGAAGCAAAAACGGACCGTGTTCGCGCTCTTGTTCGCCAAGATGGACGAGGGGGCGGAACGGCGCATCCGCGATACGCTGGCAATGGTAGGGCTGCTGGAAAAGGCGGAGTGGAAAGCGGGCGCCCTGTCGCACGGGGAGAAGCAGTGGCTCGAGATCGGCATGATTTTGCTCTCCGAGCCGCAGGTCATGCTGCTCGACGAGCCCGTCGCCGGCATGACCGACGAGGAGACGGAGAAAACCGGGCATCTGCTCCGGCGCATCATCGAAGATCGGAGCGTCGTCGTCGTGGAACACGATATGGACTTCGTGCGGCGCTTCTCCTCCAAGGTGACGGTCATGCACGAGGGCTCTCTCCTGACGGAAGGAACGATGGCCGAGGTGCAAAGCGACGAGAAGGTCGCCGAGGTGTACTTAGGAAAAATCGCGGGGTGATGCAGTCGTGTTGACAATAAGCGGCTTGGAGTCGGGATACGGGGAAAGCATGGTCGTGCGCGACGTCGGCTTCGCGCTTCGCCCGGGGCGCGTGACGTGCTTGATGGGGCGTAACGGCGTCGGCAAGACGACGCTGCTGAAAACGATCATGGGCGTCATTCGGGCGAAACGCGGGTCCATCCGCTTGGAGGACAAAGAGCTGCTCGGCGAGCCGCCGGCGCTTCGGGCCCGCGGCGGCATCGGTTACGTTCCGCAAGGGCGCGAAATTTTCCCGCAATTGACGGTGGAGGAGAACGTGCTGCTCGGATTGGAAGCGAGGCCGAAGCTCGGAAAGAGGGCTGTCGTTCCGAAAGCGATCTACGAACGGTTTCCGGTGCTCTACGACATGCGGGGGCGGCGCGGCGGCGATTTGAGCGGCGGGCAGCAGCAGCAGCTGGCGTTTGCGCGCGCGCTCGTGTCGGAACCGAAGCTGCTGCTGCTCGACGAGCCGACGGAAGGCATTCAGCCGAACATCGTGCAGGAGATCGGCAGGCTGCTCGGGGAACTGCGGTCGGAGGGCATCGGCATGCTGCTCGTCGAGCAAAGCATCGCGTTCGCGCGGGAAACCGCCGACGAGTTCTTGGTGCTCGACAAAGGAGTGATCGTTGCGCAGGGCGGCATCGAAGAGCTGGACGAAAGCATTATTCATCGACATCTGACGGTTTAGGAGTGTTCGGCATGTATTTAACGGAGCGGGAAAAAGAGAAGCTGCTCGTGACGGTGGCAGCGGACGTCGCTCGGCGCAGGCTGCAGCGCGGCGTGAAGCTGAACGTGCCGGAGGCGACGGCGCTCATCACCTCGGAGCTGCTCGAGGGGGCCCGGGACGGTCTCACCGTCGCACAGCTGATGCAGCTCGGCACGAAGGTGCTGACGCGCGAGCAAGTGATGGAGGGCGTGCCGGAAATGGTGCACGAGGTGCAGGTGGAAGCGACGTTCCCGGACGGAACGAAGCTGGTAACGGTGCATGATCCGATCCGATAGCGAAGGGGGCGACCGAATGATGATTCCCGGGGAAATACGGGCCGCGGCGGGGGAAATCGAGCTTAGCGCCGGCAGGCCGACGGCGGACGTGAAGGTCGTGAATACCGGAGACCGGCCGGTGCAGGTCGGCTCGCACGCGCACTTCTTTGAAGTGAACCGCGCGCTGCTGTTCGACCGGCTGCAGGCGTACGGCATGCGGCTGCATATCCCGTCCGGCACGGCCGTTCGGTTCGAGCCGGGCGAGGAGAAGCGGGTGACGCTCGTCGCGCTCGGCGGTGCGAAGCTCGCGTACGGCATGAGCGGCATCGCTTCGGGTTCCGCAATCGCGGGCGAGCCGGTGCCGGAGGATGTCAAGGCAAGGCTGGAAGCGTGGGAGGGGAACGGCAAGTGACGAGAATGAAGCGGTCCGCCTACGCGAACATGTTCGGTCCGACCGTAGGGGATGCCGTCCGTTTGGCGGATACGGAGCTGTGGGCGGTCATCGAGAAGGACTATACCGTATATGGGGATGAAATCAAGTTCGGGGGCGGCAAAACGATCCGCGACGGCATGGGCCAGTCGAGCCGCGCGACGCGCGAGCGCGACGGCGTGCTGGACACGGTCATCACGAATGCGACGATTATCGATCACTGGGGCATCGTGAAGGGCGACATCGGCATTCGCGACGGACTCATCGTCGGCGTCGGAAAAGCCGGCAACCCCGACATTATGGACGGGGTCGATCCGCGGCTGATCGTCGGCGCTTCGACGGAGGTCATCGCCGGCGAAGGCAAAATCGTGACGGCGGGCGGCATCGACAGCCATATTCATTTTATTTGTCCGCAGCAGATCGGCGAGGCGCTCGCGTCGGGCGTCACGACGATGCTCGGCGGCGGCACCGGGCCCGCGACGGGCACGAACGCGACGACGGTAACGCCGGGCGCTTGGCATATGCGCCGGATGCTGGAGGCGGCCGAAGCGTTCCCGATGAACCTCGGCTTCCTCGGGAAGGGCAATGCTTCGTTCGAGGAGCCGCTGCGGGAGCAAATCGAGGCGGGCGCGATCGGGCTGAAGCTGCATGAGGATTGGGGCACGACGCCGGCGGCGATCGATGCATGTCTTAAAGTCGCCGACGCCTACGACGTGCAGGTGGCGATCCATACGGACACGCTGAACGAGTCAGGCTTCGTCGAAGATACGATCGCGGCGATCGCCGGGCGCACGATCCACACCTATCATACAGAAGGCGCCGGCGGCGGCCACGCGCCGGACATTATCAAAATCGCTTCGCTGTCGAACGTGCTGCCGTCGTCGACGAATCCGACGCGGCCGTTCACGATCAATACGATCGAGGAGCATCTCGACATGCTGATGGTATGCCATCACCTCGACGCTTCGATTCCCGAGGACGTGGCGTTCGCGGATTCCCGCATACGCCCGGAGACGATCGCGGCCGAGGATATGCTGCACGACCGCGGCGTGTTCAGCATGATCTCGTCCGATTCGCAGGCGATGGGGCGCGTCGGCGAGGTCATTATCCGCACGTGGCAGACGGCCGACAAGATGAAGAAGCAGTTCGGACCGCTGACGGAACTTGGCGACGCCGAGGGGAACGACAACGGGCGAATTAAGCGATACGTCGCGAAATATACGATCAACCCGGCGATCGCGCACGGCATGTCGCATCTGATCGGCTCGATCGAGCCGGGCAAGTTCGCGGATTTGGTGCTGTGGAGCCCGACGTATTTCGGCGTGAAGCCGGATATGGTGCTGAAGGGCGGCGGCATCGCTTGGGCGCAGATGGGCGATCCGAACGCGTCCATTCCGACGCCGCAGCCGGTGTGGGGGCGTCCGATGTTCGGCGCGTTCGGGAAGATGCGGTACGCGACGAGCATCACGTTCGTGTCGCAGGCGGCGTACGACGCCGGGGTGGATCGCGAGCTCGGGCTGCAAAAGCGCGTCGAGCCGGTGAAGCGGTGCCGCGACGTCACGAAGGCGGACATGATTCATAACGGGGCGACGCCGGTCATCGAGGTGAACCCGGAGACATACGAGGTTCGGGTCGACGGCGAGCATCTGACGTGCGAGCCGGCGGAGACGCTGCCGATGGCGCAGCGGTATTTCTTGTTTTGAGCCGCTGGGCGTTCGCGCAGCTGCTCGATTCGGCGCTGCCGGTCGGCGCCTTCAGCCACTCGTTCGGCCTCGAGACGGCCGTGCAGGAGGGCGTCGTCGGGGCGAAGGCCGACGTCGCGGAGTATATCGCCGCGATGCTGCGGCACGTCTGGGCGCCGATGGACGCGGCCGCGGTGAAGGCCGTCTACCGGTACGGCGCGCGCGACGGCGATTGGGACCGCGTCTGGGCGCTCGACGAGCGGCTGCATGCGTCGCGCCTCGCGGCCGAGTCGCGGGACGGCGTGCTGAAGATGGGGCGGCGGCTGCTGAAGCTCGGCGCGGCGATGCATCCGGCGCTCGATTGGGCGCCGCTGGAGCGGGCGGTGTCTTCCGGCGCGTGCCCGGGGACGCATCCGACGGTGCATGGGTACGCCGCGCATCTGCTCGGCGTGAGCGAGGACGAGGCGGCGGAAGGGTATTTGTACGCCTGCGCGACGCTGGCGGTCAATACGGCGCTGCGGCTCATGCCGATCGGGCAGACGGAGGCGCAGGCGCTGCTCGCGTCGCTGCTGCCGCGGATCGGCGAGGCGTGGGCCGCCGTCGCGCCGATCGAGCCGGAGGCGTTTTATTCGGCGGCGCCGGCGATGGACGGGTACATGATGCGCCACGAGGGGCTGTACAGCCGGTTGTTTATGTCGTGAGGGTTGAGGGAAAGGCTGCGGAAACCCGCGGCGGCGTTTGCGTTTGCGAGGAACCATTTTCAAGGAGGAATTCCCTATGTGTCAAGGAGCGAATCATCACCATCATCCGGAGTGGGCGCCGACGGCGGTCGCGACGGCGCGGCCGCTGCGCATCGGCATCGGCGGACCGGTCGGATCGGGCAAGACGGCGCTCGTCGAGCAGCTCGCTCGTCGGTTGAAAGATAAATACGACCTTGCGGTCATCACGAACGATATTTATACGAAGGAAGACGCGCGCATCTTGGCTAGAACCGAGGTGCTGCCGGAAGAGCGCATCGTCGGCGTGGAGACGGGCGGCTGCCCGCATACGGCGATTCGGGAGGACGCGTCGATGAACTTCGAGGCGATTGTTGAGCTGACGGAGCGGTTTCCGAAGCTCGAGATGATTTTCATCGAAAGCGGCGGAGACAATTTGGCGGCGGCGTTCTCGCCGGAGCTGGTCGATCGGTTCATTTACATCATCGACGTGGCGCAAGGGGAGAAAATTCCGCGCAAAGGCGGGCCGGGCATTATGCGTTCGGACTACCTCGTCATTAACAAAATCGACCTCGCGCCGCACGTGCGCGCCAGCCTGCAGGTGATGGAAGAGGATACGATCCGGATGCGCGGGGATCGGCCGTATACGTTCACGAATATGTTCAGCGGCGAGGGACTCGACCAGCTCGTGCAATGGGTGGAGCGTCAGTACGAGGATGCTGCGCGCGCCTGAGCGGCGCGTGGCGGCGCCGGCGATGTCGTCCGAGCTGCGCGCGGCATTCCGGCTGCGCGGCGGACGGACGGCGCTCGCGGACGCGTATTTCACGTCGCCGCTGAAAGTGAAGCGCACGTTCCCGGTCGGCGAGGGCGGCGCGGCGGTGACGGTCATGGACGTATCGCCGGGGCTCATGGACGGGGACGTCTACGGCTTGGACTGGACCGTCGGCCCCGGGTGCAGCGTGTACGCGACGACCCAAAGCTACGCCAAGGTGCATCCCGGCCCGCGCGCCGGCTCCGTCCAGTCGACGACGATCCGCGTCGAAGCGGGCGCCTCGTTCGTGTATGCGCCGCAGCCGGTCATGCTGTACGCGGGGGCGTCGCTTAAGGCGAGCACCCGCGTGGAGCTGGCGGACGACGCGACGCTGCTGCTGTTCGACGCGATGTGCGCGGGCCGCGTCCATTACGGCGCGGGCGAAGCGTTCCGCTTCCGGCTGTACGAAGCCGAGGTGGAGGTGCTCGCGCAGGGGCGGCTCGCCGCGTACGGGCGGCAGCGATTCGCTCCGGCGGAGCAGACGCTCGGCGCGATCGGCGCGTTCGAGCGCGATACGCATGCCGGGACGCTGTACGCGTTCGGCCCGTCCGCTTCGCGGGACGCGGTCGAGGCGCTGCGACCCGTCGCGGATCGCGCCGCGGGCGTTCGCTGCGGCGTCAGTCTGCTCGCGCGGTATGGTCTCGCCGCGACGGCGGTCGGGCGGAGCGCGTGGGAGGTGCAGGCGGCGCTCGAGTCGATTGGGCGCGCCTTCGCGGCTTATGCGGCGGAGCGTGCGCCCCGCGGGTGCGCGCCGATCGTTTGGCCTGAGGAAGCGTAAGGTTATGGCAGGGGGCAATGGGGCAGGCAAGCGCTGCTCCATTGCCCCCTGCTTTGGCTTTCGGTACAATAGGGGCACCTGCTTGTACGGTCGAAGGGAGAGGTGCCGCCGATGCTCATTGCACATTCGCACTTAACGGACGATATTTATTACCCGTTCGCGTTGGAGGAGTATTACTGCCGTTCCATGGGAACGGAGGAAGCGGCGTTCGCGCCGTCCGTCCACGTCTGGCGGCACGAGCGCGCCTTCGTGCTCGGCCTGCGCGACAGCCGGCTGCCGCGGGCGCTCGAGGCGATGGAATGGCTCGAGCGCGAGGAAGGGTACCGCGTCATGGTGCGCAACTCCGGCGGCGCCGCGGTGCCGCTCGATCTCGGCGTCGTGAACGTGACGCTGCTGCGGCGAAGCGTGCCGGGGCAGCTCGACATGAACGCGGATTTCCGGCTGATGGCGGGGGTGCTCGCCGAGACGCTGGCGCCGTTCGGCGTCGCGTTCGACACCGGCGAGGTCGAGGGTTCCTACTGCCCAGGCGAGTACGATCTGAGCGTGGACGGGCGCAAGTTTTGCGGCTTGGCGCAGCGGCGCTTGCAGCGCGCCTATACGGTGCAGGCGTTCGTCAACGCCGAAGGGGATTCGGCCGCGCGCGCGGCGGTCGCGCGCGAGTTTTACCGGCGCGCGGGCGGGCCGGCGCCGGAGGCGGTTCCGGGCGCGCTCGACGTGCGCCCGCAGGTGATGGGCAGCTTGACCGAGCTGTGCCCGAGCTTCCCCGGCGCGGCCGCTTGGCTCGAAGCGCTGCTGGGGCGCTTCGGGCCGCCGGCCGACGTGCCGGCCGAGGCGGCGCGCGCCGCCCGCGACGTCGCCGCCGCGCTGCGCGGGCGCTACGATCCGCGTTTCGCATAGCGCGGCGAATGGTAAAATGTTCGTATTCATTTATCATAATTAAAAATAAAAAAATCCACTCATCGAGGTGATGCAAATGCCCATCATTCGGCCGATTTCTGATCTCCGTAACAACTTCAATCTCATTGCAGAAACTTGTCATAAAGAAGGCGAACCTGTGTTCATAACAAAAAATGGTAGAGATGATTTGGTTGTAATGAGTCACGCGCTTTACGAAAAACAACAAACTACAATCGAACTTTACAGAAAATTAGCCGAGGCGGAAAAGGAAAGTGATGATCCAAATACGAACAAAATCAGTCATTCCGAGCTTATAAAGAAATTGAGGAGCCGTATGAATGGCGAGCAACGTTCCGATTAATTACCTTCCTTCCGCCGAGCAGGATGTATTAGAAATATTCGTATATATTTTGCTTGATAATCCTTCTGCAGCGGCAAACTTTATTAGTCAATAGGATGAAAAGGTCTCGTGTCTGTCCCTATTTCCAGAAAGCGGTCACCTCCCTGCTGATCCCCGACTTAAAAATCTTAATTACAGAATTCTTGTCGTAGGTAATTATCTTGTTTTATTATGTATTCAAAAATAACGAAATAGAAATTCGTAGGGTTCTTCATGGGAAGAGAAAATACGATTTCTTGTTTTGACGTTTCATTTTCTTCGGATTTCATAGGAACGCACGGCGTCCCGCTCAATGGTACTCCGACGGCGGTACGCCGGCGTACTTTTTGAACGTCTTATGAAAGTAATTATAGTCCTTGTAGCCGACGAGCCCCGATACTTGGTACGCGAAATGGTTCGTCTTCTTCAGCAGCTCCTTGGCTTTGTCGATGCGAATCCGGTTTAAATAATCGTGAAAGCTGAAGCCGGTCTCCTTTTTGAACAATTTCCCCAAATAACCGGAGCTCATATAATGCAGCTCGGCGACCTGCTTCAGCGTCAGTTCCTCGTTGTAATGCGCCTTCATATAATCCAGCACGCTCATAACGACCTTCGCCGGACGTTCCCGCTTAAGCGCCGATACGGAGCCGAGAATGTCGTCCAGCGTACTGTCCAAGAACGAACGCACCTCGTCGATCGTGCGCATCGACAGGATCTCGCCGTACAATCGCTCCGGATGCGGGACGATGTCGCGCACGCGGCCGCCGGCGTCCTTCACGACCTGCAGCGCGCTTTTCAGCAGCTCGAACGTCGTTTGGTGCACGAACGATTGTCCGAGCGCCGCCGCGCACGCCTTCAATCGCTCGAATAATTCCGTCGTGACGCCCCGGCAAACCGCCGCATCCCCCGCCTGGATCGCTTGGACCATGCGCTCGGCGAGCGCGTCGACCTGCAGCTCCGTCGGCAAATCGGCCGATGGCACATCGGCTTCGGTGATCGTCGCTTCGCGCCCGAGATAAAACTTGTACTCCAACAACTGCAGCGCGCGCTCGTAAGAGCGATGAATGTCGGCGATGCCCTGCGCCTTCGGGCCGACGATGACCGAAGCGGGTTCTCGAATATATCGTTTCAGCGCCTCCTTCAGTGTCGCGGCGACCTCGCGGTAAGAGACGCCGTCGCCGGAAGGGGACAGCTTTTCGATAAAAACCAAACGCTGCAAAGCGTCTTCGAACAAGATGCCGTCGGCGTGAGCGCGCAGCACCTCCTCGCAAATGTTCATCGCGGAATACAGCTTTAAATGGTCGAACCGTTCGCCCGTGCGGTCGTATCGCTTCGTCGCGTTTTCCAATTCGATGACGAGAACGCGGTACGCCGGCGCATCCAAATCGATCTGCAAAAATTCCGCCTTCTGCATAAATTCGAGCTTCGTGATGTGGTTCGTGACCAGACGATTCAAAATTTTGCCGCGCAAAATGCCGATGTTTTCCTTCTCGCGAATGTTGTATTCGAAGGCGTGGCGCAGCTCGTCGCACACCTGCTTCAGCGTCGAGAGCAGTTCCTCTTCGTCGACGGGCTTGAGCAAATAGTTGTCGACGCGGTATTTCAGCGCTTCTTTCAGATATTCGAAGTCGTTGTAGCCGCTTAGTATGACGACGGGCTGCTGCATGCGGCGCTCCCGCATCGTCCGGATCAGGTCGAGTCCGCTCAGCACCGGCATCGAGATGTCGGTGATAACGAAATGGATCGGCTCCCGCTCCAGCGCCTCCAGCGCTTCCTTGCCGTTCGCCGCTTCCGCCGCCACCTGGAAGCCGTGCTCCGCCCAGTCGACGATCGCGGCGAGGCCGCCGCGGATATCTTCTTCGTCGTCCACGATCATCACTTTAAACATACTGCGCCTTCATCTCCTGATGGAATTTTGCGGGGAGCCGGATCGAGACCGTCGTGCCCTCCCCGGGGGCGCTGCGGATGCTCACGCCGTACGGGGAGCCGAACAGCAGCGCGATGCGCGAATGGACGTTGCGCAGGCCGATGTTGTCGCTCTCCGGATTTTTGTCGAGGAGCTGTAGACGAAGCGCTTCGACGAGCGAGCCGTCCATGCCTTCGCCGTTGTCCGCGCAATCGATGACCAAATCGTCCCCGTCGCGGCGTCCGGCGATGCGAATTTCGCACGCCGCCGATTTGTTCGCGAAGCCGTGAGCGATCGCGTTCTCGAGGAGCGGCTGCAGCACCAGCTTCGGGATGCCGAGTTGCAGCAAGTCTGCGTCGATGTCCGCTTCGACGCGCAGGCGATCCCGGAAGCGGATTTCCTGCAGCTTGACGTAAGAGAGCGTGTATTCGAGCTCCTCCTCGAGCGATACGATTCTATGGCGGCCCTTCACGTTCCAACGGTAAATGTCCGCCAAAATTTTCACCATGCCGGACACCTCCCGCTCGCCGCTGCGGACGAGCTTCATTCGGATCACTTCCAGCGTATTGAACAGGAAATGGGGGTGGATCTGCAGCTGCAGCGCGCGCAGCTCCGCTTCCTTCTCCCGGAGCTTGCTGACATATACGATCTCTATGTATTCCCGCAGACGTTCGCACATCGAAATAAAGCTTGCCGCCAGCAGCCCGATCTCGTCCTTGGAGCGGATCTGGATCGAGTCGGTCGCGAGATCGCCGCGCGCGACGCGTTTCGTAAATTGGACGAGCTGCTTAATGGACACCGTCACGCTGCGGCTGAGCCACAGGCTGAGCGCGCAGGCGACGGCGAACGTCACCCCCGCGGCGGTCATGAGGTAGGTTTGCACATCCCGTTTGCTGCGGGCGATGTCGCGGGAGGCGGCGTCGGAGCGCTCGGCCAGAATGCGTTCGATTTGCAGCAGCAGCTCGCCTGCGGTTTCGAATTTCTCGTCCGCGGCCATCGCTTCGTCCAAGATCAGCCCTTGGAACGCGAGTTTATGCTCTCCGGTGAGCCCCCTTGTCGACATCGACTCGATGATGGTGTTGGAGCGCGTCTGCCATTGATCGAACGCGTTCGAGTACGCATCGATCATATCCAGTACGTCCCGGTTGGCGCCGGCGGAAGAAGACAGGCTCGCGCCGGTCGATCCGGCGAGATGCGCTTTCGCTTTCTCCGTATTTTCGATCGCCGTTCGCACGTTCCGTTTGTAATCGTCATAGATGCTCTGATATTTCTTGCTTTTGTAGTCCGTAAAAATGAGCGTTCGCTGCGCGACGAGCGCTTGATTCATGTTATTGGACGCATAGCGGATCAACTGGACGCCCAGCGTCGTGTCCCGGTAGAGCCGCTGAATATCGTCGGTCATATAGCCGAATCGCACGATCGCCGCCAGCGTCGTTATTAAGAACACGGTCAACGGAATGAGCAATAAAGCCAGCAGCTTCCAATACAAATGTCCGCGTTGCAGAAGGATCACCCGCCTCAGCCCCAGTATAGCACAAACTATAGCGCTTACATGGCCAGTCCCCCGATTGTTGCGAAAGAAGGCTAATTCGCACTAACAAATGTCTGATTTGTCCTATATGGCGTTGCCCCAAAATCCAATATATTTAGTTACAGGCATCGAAAGCGCTTTCGAGAGTTTGACATTCACGGAATGGGGGAAGCGGATTGGTCGTTAAAGGACCGGAGGTAGGGCGGGACGGCTGGGCGGCGAACGGGCTGCTGCGGGTCGCGCAAACGATACGGAAGGCGGGGAGACACAAGGAACTCCCGATTTTCCTCGCCTTGGTAACGCTGTGCGCGGTCATTTCGACGCTAAGTCCTTACTTTTTAACCTGGCAAAATATTTTCAACGTACTTCGACAGTTTTCTGTCATCGCGATTTTGGCGGTCGGCCAAGGGCTCGTCATCATTACAGGCGGGATCGATTTATCCGTGGGCGCTTTGCTGGGGCTGATGGGGGTGCTCGCGGCGATGCTGACCGCGGCGGGACTGCCGGCGGCGCTCGTATTCCCGCTGACGCTCGCGTTCGGCTGCGCCGCCGGCATGATCAGCGGACTCCTAATCACGAAGGTGCGCATCAACCCGTTCATCGTAACGCTCGGTATGATGAGCGTCGCCCGCGGAACGTCGCTGCTGCTGACGGGGGGGATGCCGGTGTCGATCGACGGCGGCATCACGTTCCTCGGCGGTGGCCATGTCGGCATGGTACCGGTGTCAGTGCTGATTATGTTCGCGGTCGCCGTGTGCGGATACATTTTCACGACGCGCACCCTGCCCGGCAGAAATATTTACGCGATCGGCAATAACGAACGCGCGGCGCGGCTGTCGGGCATCCCGACCGACCGGATGAAGGTGATGGTGTACGCCATCATGGGCGCATTGTGCGCGTTGTGCGGCATGATCGTATCCGGCACGCTGAACACGGCGGAGCCGGCGGCCGGGACCGGGTACGAGCTGGACGTCATCGCGGCGGTCGTCATCGGCGGCGCCAGTTTGTCCGGCGGCAAAGGCTCCATCGCGGGCATCGTGATGGGCGCCGCGATTATGGGGGTCATGCGCAACGGGTTCGTCCTGCTGCAGGTTTCCGCCTACTGGCAGGTCGTCACGATCGGGTTGGTCATTATCGGCGCCGTTGCGCTGGATAGCATTAAGAATCGCAACGCGAAGTAATGGAACGAGGCAGTCGACAACAACATTCAAACCCAAAGGTGGGAGTCTCTATGAAAAAGTGGATGACAAGGATTGCGGCCGCGGCGCTCGCGCTCGCGTTGATCGCCGGCTGCTCCAACGCGGCGAATCCGAGCGCGGGCGAACCGGAAGAATCGAAGGCGGAAGGCGCGAACGCTTCGCAGATGGAAACGGCGGTGCCGACGGTCGAGCCGCCGAAGGGCGCCAACGTGGCAGCGGTCGGGCAGCTTCCCGAGAAACCGCTCCGCATCGCGTTCCTGTCGTTCCAGAACAATCCGTTCTGGTTCCCGGTTCGCGACGGCGCCAATGCGGCGAAGGAATATTTAAAGCATTACAACACGACCGTCGATTACGTCGTCATGGGGGACGATTTGACGGCCGACCGCGTCGTATCCGCCATGGAGACGGCCATCGCGCAGCAGTACGACGCCATCGTCGTCGTGCCGATCTTCGACGGCACGGAAGTCGTGATCAATAAGGCGATCGACGCCGGCATCCCGGTCATGACCGTCATCGCCGAAGGCGCGAAGCCGAGCAAACGCCTTGCGTTCATGGGGCAAGACGCGTACGCCGCCGGCGAACTCGCGGGCCAAACGATCGAGAAATTGACGGAAGGCAGCGGCAAGGTCGGCGTCATTACCGGCGTCTTCGGCGCGACGCAGCACGAGAAGCGGATGAACGGGGCGCTCGATTACCTCGCGGCGAACGTGCCGGGCATCGAGATCGTAGGCAAGTACGAAAATCGCGACAAAGCGGAGACGGCGTATTCGCTCACGAAAGATATGATTACGGCGCATCCGGATTTGAAAATCGTCTACGTGACGGCGGGCGGGCCGTTCGGCGCGGCGAAAGCGATTCAAGACCTTGGGCTGACCGGCAAAGTGAAGGTCGTCGCGTACGACCATATCCCGGAGAACGTCAAATACGTCCGAAGCGGGGAAATCGCGGCGGCGATCGCGCAGGACCCGTTCGGCCAAGGCTTCGATTCGACTGTTCTGATGTATAACTATCTCGTCGCGGGCGAGAAGCCGGAGAGCGATTTCCTGCCGGTGAAGCTGGACGTGCTGACGCCTGATAACGTCGACGAGCTGTTCCCAGAGTAATGACGAGGCTGCTGGAGGTGAGATAAGCGAATGAAGAGCGACCTGCTGCTCCGAACGAACCGCATATCGAAGTCGTTCCCCGGCGTGAAAGCGTTGGAGGATCTCAACCTGGAGGTGGCCAGGGGAGAGGTGCACGCGGTCGTCGGGGAGAACGGAGCGGGCAAATCGACGCTGATGAACATTCTCTCCGGCGTCTATTCTCCCGATGAAGGCAGCATTGTCTTCGACGGAAAGGAAACGTCTCTGCGCAGTCCGCGGCAGGCGCAAGAGCTCGGCATCGCGATGATTCATCAGGAGCTCTCCCTTGCGACCAACGTTAGCGTAATGGAAAACGTCTTCATCGGACGGCTGCGGCGGAACGCCCTCGGGTTCATCCGGTACCGCGAGATGCATTCCGCCTGCCGCGAGCTGCTCGACAGCATCGGCATCGACGATATCGAGCCCGATCAGATGGTCGAGGAGCTCAGCGTTTCCAAAATGCAGATGGTCGAAATCGCGAAGGCGCTGTCCATGAACGCTAAGCTGCTCATCATGGACGAACCGACGGCGTCGCTCACGAAGAAAGAAACGGATTTGCTGCTGAAGCTGATCGGGGAGCTGAAACGGCGGGGCGTCTCCGTCCTCTACATCTCCCACCGCATGGAGGAGATATTCGCGATCTCCGACACCATCACGGTGCTGCGGGACGGCAAGCAGATCGCCACGCTGCCGGCCGCGTCGACGAGCCCGAACGAGCTCGTCTCCCTGATGGTCGGCAGGGCGTTCGACAAGACGTTCCAGCGGACGTACGCGTCCGTCCGTCCCGGCGCGGAGCCGGTGCTGCGCACGGAAGGCTTGACGCACGGCTCCAAGGTCGTCGGCTGCGACCTCAAGGTGTATCCGGGCGAAATCGTCGCGCTGACCGGACTGGTCGGAGCGGGGCGCTCGGAGCTGGCCCAGACGATCTTCGGCGTCCATCGGAAAGATGCGGGACGCATCTGGCTGAACGGGCGGGAGGCGGACATCCGCTCCGCCCGGGACGCGCTTCGGCACGGCATCGCGCTGCTGCCGGAGGGGCGGAAAATTCAAGGCATCTTCGCCGACATGTCGGTCAGAGAAAACATGACGATCGCGGCGCTCCGCAGCTTCCTGAGCGGCGGCTTCGTCGACGGGGGGAGGGAGCGCGAAGCGGCGGAGAGTTACGTGGAGTCGCTGGGCATCCGGACGACCGGATTGGAGAAGGAGATCAAATTGCTGAGCGGCGGCAACCAGCAGAAGGCCATCTTCGCCCGCTGCCTCCTGACGAAGCCGAAGCTGCTGCTGCTGGACGAACCGACGCACGGCGTCGACGTGGGGGCGAAGGCGGAAATTTACGCCATCATCGATCGATTGGCGCAGGAGGGCGTCGCGATCGTGCTCATTTCCTCCGAGCTGCCCGAGGTGCTGACGCTGGCCGACCGGATCCTGGTCATGCGCGAAGGGCGCATCGTCGCGGAGCTCGCGCACGGCGAGGCGACGCAGGAGCGCATCATGAGCTTCGCCACCGGCGACGCCGCGGGCGCCGAACGAAACGCCGGATGATCGCCTGCGCTTAGCGGAAATGACCGGGGACAACGAAAGGAGGGATCGCAAACTGCCATGAGCCGTTATGAGGTTGTATCGGTTACGAAAGGCGTTCATCGAGCATTCGCGCTACGCGACGCGGAGCGGGACGCCGTAGCGGAGCTGGCGCCCGACATCGGCTGCAATCTGTACCGCTTCGACGTTGGAGGGGTCCCGCTGCTGCAGCCGCCGGAAAGCTTGGAGCAGCTAAGGCGCGAGACGTTCGCGGATTTCAAATACGGCACGCCGATTTTGTTTCCGCCGAACCGAGTGAAGAACGGGGAATTTCGATTCCGGGAGCGGACCTACAAGCTGCCGCTGAACGAGCCGCCGGATCATCATTTGCACGGGGAAATATGCTCGCGGGCGTGGGAGGTGGCGGAGACGGGCGCGTCGGACGAAGACGGAGCGTGGATCACGTGCCGTTTTCGTTACGCGGAGCATGCCGATCTCATGGCGTATTTCCCGCATCCGCTCGTCTTTACGGTCACGTACCGGCTCCTCGACGGCGAGCTGTCGATGGAGGCGAGCGTCGAGAACGCCGGCGCCGACGAAGCGCCGTTCGCCTTCGGCCTGCATCCGTATTTCGCGCTGCCGTTCGGTCAAGGCGAGGCGATCGAGCTGCAGCTGCCGGCGGAGCGGGAGTGGCCCGTCACGAATTTCGCCTTCGTCACGGGGCTGCCGGCCGAGACGCCGCTGTGCGGCGAGCTGTGGGGAGGCATCGATTTGAACGCGTTCCCGCCGCTCGGCGTCGCGCTGATCGAGTTTCCCGGCGGCGGCGGCTCGGAGGCGGCGTGCCGCATTCGGATGCCCGGGCTCGGCCGCACGCTTCTTTATAAGGTAGGCCGCGGGTTCCCGTACGTCGTGCTGTTTCGCCCCGATTGGGCGCCCGCCTTTTCCTTAGAGCCGTACACGTATGTCACCGACGCATTCAATCTCCCGTACGATGCCGCGCTGACCGGCGCGAGAGGCATCGGCCCGGGGGAGACGCTCCGCTTCTCTACGGCGCTCGCACTCGAAACGTAAGCGCTTCAACGGTTGAGACAGAACTGCTGATTCGTTGGAACGAAGACAGGCGACGATCAAAAAGGAGGAATGCAAGTGGCGGCAATAGATTTGGATTTGCGCATCGATCCGGAAATGCCCCGGCGCAAAGATTTCCGCATCGGATGCATCGGCTCCGGCTTTATTATGCGGGATTGTCATTTGGTCGCGTATCGGGACGCCGGGTTCAACCCGTACGCGATTACCTCGAGAACGGCGGCGAACGCGCGAGCGGCGGCGGAGCTGCGGGGCATTCCGAACGTGTACGACACTTGGGAAGAGCTGATTCTTGATCCGCAGGTCGAAATTTTGGACATCGCGGTGCCGCCGGACCGCCAGCTCGACATCGTTCGGGCCGCCGTCAAGCAGCCGCATATTAAGGGTATTTTGTGCCAAAAGCCGCTCGCGATGAACATGCGAGAAGCGCGGGAAATCGTCGAGCTGTGCGAAGGGGCTGGCGTCAAACTCGGCGTCAACTCCAACATGCGCTACGACCAGTCGATCCGGGCGCTCAAGACGATTTTGGAACGCGGCTATTTGGGCGAGCCGGTGCTGGCGACGATCGAGATGCGGGCGATCCCGCATTGGCAGGACTTCCTGCATAAATACGAGCAAATCGAAATCTTGAACATGGGCATCCACCACATCGATGCGTTCCGCTATTTGTTCGGCGATCCGGAGAAGGTGACCGCCGTGACGCGGCGCGATCCGCGCACGAAGTTCAAGCATATCGACGGGATCAGCCAATATACGTTCCAGTACGCGAACGAGCTGATGGCGACGAGCCTCGACGATGTGTGGGCGTGGCCGGGCGAAGGCGTCGAGAAGGACATTTACATCAAGTGGCGGGTCGAAGGGCTGGACGGCGTGGCGCAGGGGACGATCGGCTGGCCGAGTTATCCGGAGCGGACGCCGAGCACGCTCGAATTTACAACGCGTCAGGCGCCGAATCAATGGTTCCGCCCGACGTGGGATCGCGTATGGTTCCCCGATGCGTTCCAAGGCACGATGGCGCAGCTGCTCCGCGCGGTCGAAGCGGATGCCGAGCCGGAAATCGGCGGCCGCGACAACCTGTACACCATTGCGCTCGTGGACGCTTGCTACAAATCTATCGCCGAAGAGCGGACCGTCGCGTTCGCCGAACTGACAGCCGAGCTTGCATTGACCTGACGAAGATCTTATATCCCAAGGAGGGTTATTCATATGATTTCTGTCGGTATTTTTAACGGGTATTACCCCTACACGCTGGCCGAGACGATCGCGAAAATCAAGAACGACGGCTTTTCCTGCGTGCAGCTCGATCTGTCGTTCAAGGACATGGATTTGTCGTTCGAATCGCTCACCCGCGAGAAGGCGCACATCATCCGCGACGCGTTCCGGGACGCGAACTTGCCGATCGTCTGCATCTCCGGCTACACGAACATCATTCATCCGGATCCGGTTAAGCGCGAGGAGAACGTGAACGGACTGAAGACGTTGCTGAAATTCGCGCGCGATCTCGGTTCGCCGTACGTCATCAGCGAGACGGGCACGTTCAACACGGAGAGCGACTGGGTGTGGGATCCGAAGAACGGCACGGAGGAAGCGTACCAAATCGTCTGCGAGCAGATCGAGGATCTCGCCAAATTCGCCTACGACCACGGCGCGATGTTCCTCGTTGAGAACTACGTCAACAACGTCATCGGCTCCGTCGACCAGCTCGCGCGCTTGTTCTCGGACGTCAACCATCCGGGCCTCGGCTTGCTGATGGATCCGACCAACTATTTCACGGACACGAATATCGGGCATGTCGACGAAGAGATCAACCGGATCTTCAACACGCTCGGCGACCGGATCAAAATCGCGCACGCGAAAGACTGCAAGCCGGCCGAGGACACGTCGGAGAAGCATGCGGCGATCGACGCGGTCGAGTCGCACACGTTCCGCGGCGCGGGCGCGGTCGAGCTGCCGGCCCCGGGCCTCGGCATCCTGAACTACGATCTGTACCTGCAGCGCCTCTCCAAGCTGCATCCGAACATCCCGATCATTATCGAACATTTGGACGAATCGGACATTCCGCGGGCGAAGCGGTTCCTCGACGACAAATTGAAGAAGAACGGCTGCTGAACCGGCGGCCGGACGCTTTGCCGCAGATAAGCGCGGGTCGTGGCGCCGCGCTTATCTGTTCCGCATTTTCAGAGAAAAAAGGAGGAGTCCTTTATGGCGGTCACTGCACTGAAGAAAAGAGATTACAGCATTACCGGCCCTGAAAATCAGCGCGCCGCGGAGCGGGGGCTGGCTTCGGCCGAGTGGTACGCGACGCCGATTCCGCGGCAGCGCATGAAGGAGTTGATGAAGCGCCGCAACGGCCCCGCGATCCGGGATACGATCATTTGGTTCGGCGGGCTCGCCGTGCTCGGGTACCTGGGGTACTTGTCCTGGGGCACGTGGTGGGCGATTCCCGCGTTTCTCGCGTACGGCATCTTGTATGCGACGCCGGGCGACTCGCGCTGGCACGAATGCGGGCACGGAACGGCGTTCAAGACGCCTTGGATGAACGAGGTCATTTACCAGATCGCATCGTTCATGGTGCTCCGGTCCGCTACGCCGTGGCGGTGGAGCCATGCGCGGCATCATACCGATACGATTATCGTTGGGCGCGACCCGGAAATCATCACGGAGCGTCCGCCGATCTGGAAGGTGCTGCTGCTCGAAATTTTCCATTTGTATGGCGGTCCGATCGAGCTGAAGCGGTTTTTCCTGCACACGTTCGGCAAGCTGGAAACCGCCGAGAAGGAGTACATTCCGGCGTCCGAGCACCGCAAGGTGTTTTGGGAAGCGCGGGTGTATATGCTGATTTTGCTCGCGGTCATCGACGCATGCGTGTATATGGGCAGCATTTTGCCGGCGATGTACGTGTTTCTGCCGTCGTTTTACGGCGCGGTCGTCGTCATCCTGTTCGGCATTACGCAGCATTTGGGGCTGTACGAGGACGTGCTCGACCATCGACTGAATACGCGGACCATTTATATGAACCCGATTTTTCGCTTTCTGTATTGGAACATGAACTACCATGTGGAGCACCATATGTTCCCGATGGTGCCATATCATGCGCTGCCGAAGCTGCACGAAGAGATGAAGGCGGATTGCCCGGAGGCGCGCAGAGGGCTGCTCGCCGCATTGAAGGAAGTCGTAACGGCGCTCCTGCGCCAGCGGAAGGATCCTTCGTACGTCGTCGTGAAGCCGCTGCCGCCGACCGCGCGGCCGTATTTGTTCGGCACTGTGCAGTATGAGAAACACGACGTCAACTTGAGGAGGGACATCGGATGAGCGAATGGGTGAAGGTTTGCGAGGCAGGCGACATCGAAGAGGAGGACGTCATCCGGTTCGATCACGGGGATCGGACGTTTGCCGTTTACCGCACGGAGGACGGCAGCTATTACGCCACGGACGGATTTTGCACGCATGAGCGCGTCCACCTGGCGAACGGGCTCGTCATGGGCAGCACGATCGAATGCCCGAAGCATAACGGGCGGTTCGACATCCCGACCGGAGCGGCGAAGCGGGCTCCGGTATGCGTCGATTTGCGGACGTATCCGACGAAGATCGAATCGGGCATGGTGTGGATTCAAATTTAAGAAGTAAGCTCACCTGCGAGGGGAATCAGACGAATGAACGACTACGGAATGGCGATCGTCGGCGCGGGGGAGGCCGGCGTGCGCGCGGCGCTCGAGCTGCGCGAGCAGGGCTGGAACGGATCGATCACGTTGATCGGCGGGGAGGGGCGTCTTCCTTATGAACGGCCGCCGCTGTCGAAGCAATGTTTGACGGAGGAGGACGACCTGCCGCCGGTGGATATCGTCAACGAGCAGACGCTGGCCGACCAGCGGATTCGCTATGTGTCCGGAGCGTCGGCAGTGTCCGTCGACCGCGCGAATCATCGGATCGTCCTGTCGGACGGGGGCGAGCTTGGGTATGAGCGGCTGCTGATCGCCACCGGCGCTTCGCCGCGCCGGCTGTCTCTGCCGGGCTCGGGCACGGACTACGTGCTTTATTTGCGGACGTATGCGGACGCGATCGCGCTGCGCCGGGCGCTGCAGCCGGGGCGGCGCATCGCCGTCATCGGCGGCGGGTTTATCGGCCTCGAGACGGCGGCGAGCGCGGTGAAGCGGGGCTGCCGCGTCCACTTGATCGAGGCGGCGCCGCGAATTTTGATGCGCGGGGTGCCGGAGCCGATCGCGCAGGCGATGGAGGCGCGGCATCGCGAGGCGGGCGTCGAGTTGACGATCGGCGTCGGGCTGGAGCGCATCGATAGGGAAGGCGGGGAATTCGTCGTCGCGCTGGCGGACGGCCGTTCGATTCGGGCCGATGCGGTCGTCGCGGGGATCGGCGCTGTGCCGGAGACCGCGCTCGCCGCTGGGGCGGGCCTTGCGATTGACAACGGGATCCGCGTCGACGAGGCGCTGTTTACGAGCGACCCTGACATCCTCGCCGCGGGCGACTGCTGCTCGTTCCCGCATCCGCTGTACGGCGGAAGACGCATCCGGCTGGAGGCGTGGCGGAACGCCCGGGATCAGGGCGCGCATGCGGCCCGGAACATGCTGGGCGGCTCGCCTGTGCCGTACGCCGCGGTGCCGTGGTTCTGGTCCGACCAGTACGATCTCACGATTCAGGTTGCGGGATTGGCGGGGATGGCGGAGGGCCTGGAGCAAACCGTGCTGCGCGATCTTGGCGCCGAAGGCAAGCTGTATTTTCACCTGGGCGAGGACGGGACGCTTCGCGCGGTCAGCGGCGTCGGCCCGGAAGGCGCCGTGGGCAAAGACATCCGTCTGGCCGAAATGCTGATCGAGCGCCGGGCGCGTGTTTCTCGCGATGCGGCGGCCGATCCGGCGGTGAAGCTGAAGGGGCTGCTCCGCGGCTTGTAAGGACGATATATATATATTGAAGGAGAGGATCCGCCGCATGAAATATACGACGTTCGGCCGAACGGGGAGAACGGTGTCCCGGCTCGGTTACGGCGCCATGGGCTTGGGGGGCGTCTTCGGGCAGCATGACGAGAAAGAGATGATTCGTTCCGTATTGTTCAGCTTGGATCGGGGAGTGAGCTTGATCGATACGGCGCGCAATTACGGGGATTCCGAACGGATTTTGGGCAAGGCGCTTCGCGAATGGACGGGCGAGAAGCCGTTCATCGCCTCCAAAATTCAATCCCGGGGTCCGGGTAATTTAGGATGGGGCCAGCCGATTCCGGTGGAGACGGCGTTCCCGCCGGGCTGGCTTCGCGAGAGCACCGAAATTTCGCTGCGCGAATTGGGCGTCGAGACGATCGACCTCATGCAGCTTCATCAATATTGGCCGCAGTGGGATTCCGTCGACTATTGGATGGAGGAGCTCGTCCGTTTGAAGGAGGAAGGGAAGATCGGCGCCATCGGCGTCTCGCTGCCGGATCAGCGGCATGATCTAGCGTTGACGTTGGTTCGCAGCGGCAAGATCGACGCGGTGCAGACGGTGTTTAACATTTTCGATCCCGTCGCTCTCGATTGCCTAGTCCCGATCTGCCAAGAGCACAACGTCGCGGTCATCGCGCGCTGCATCCTGGACGAGGGCGGCCTGACCGGCTTCTTGCAGGAGGATACGTCGTTCGAGGAAGGCGACTTCCGCAAATCGTATTTCGATTATTTGCCGAGATCGGTTTATATCGAACGCGTACAGCGGCTGAAGGACGCCTTCGTGCCCGCGTATGCCGGCAGTCTCGCGGAGCTGGCGATTAAATTCGCGCTGCACCATCCGGGCGTGACGACGGCGATTACGTCGATGCACGTGCCGCGCTACGCCGAGGAGAATATCGCCGCGGTCGACGCCGAGCCGCTGCCGGAAGACGTGTTTGAGACGATTCGGCGCCATCATCGATGGGTGAGGAACTTTTATGAAACCAAGTACTGGATCTGACAAGACGCTGTGGGCCGAGCTGCTCCCGCATGAATTCCGTTCCCGGCTCGCCGCCTGTCCCGTCGTCTATTTGCCGCTGGGGCTGTGCGAGCCGCACGGGCAGGTGAGCGCCTTCGGGCTGGACTTGATCAAGGCGGAATGGCTGTGCCGCGAAGCGGCTCGCCGCGTCGGCGGCGTCGTCGCGCCGTCTATGGGCTACCATATTCACGAAGCCGGCTATCATGCGAGGTGGCTGGAGGAGGAGGTCGGCGAAGAGAACCCGCATTTGACTTCGGTCCCGCCGGAGATGATGATTTCTTTCTTTATCTATCAGCTCAGGGCGTTCGCGAATGCGGGGTTTCGCGCCGTCGTCGTCTTGACGGGGCACAGCGGCGGCAACCAAGCCGATCTGCGCCGCGCGGCGGAGCGGTTTACGGCGCGCACGGGGGTGCCTGTGTGGGTGCGCAGCGACCCTGAGCTAGTGGAAGGCTTGTACACGGGCGACCATGCCGGGAAGTTCGAGCTGTCCCAGTTGATGTACATCCGTCCGGACCTCGTCGACATGACCGCGCGGTCTTGGGAGGAGGTTCCGGGTGCCGGCGGGAGGCTTGCGCTGGGGTCTGACGCGGACGAATCGAACCCCGAGCTCGGGCGAGCGATCATGGAGGCGTGCCTCGCGCGGTTGTGCGAGGAGGCCGAGCGGCTCGCCGCCGAGGGGCGGGCGTTGGCCCAGTCAGGCGCGCGCGTCGAGCGGCTGACGTTCGCGGATGCGGAAGCGATCCGCGCGGAAGCGCTGCGTGAGGCCGACTCCTGGGCGACTGCCGCGCCATGGCCGGGGCAGCGGCCCGTCAGCCCGTCGTCGCAGTGGAAGCCGTACGAATGGTTGAAGTAGCGTTCTATTGGCCGCCCTTTCCCGGAAGGGGCGGCTTAACGACGGTGTGCAGCGTTAATTGTGGCTCTACCGCCCGCCGTTAGCCCGTTATCCCGGCACCGCCCGGCGTTAGCTCATTATCGGCCTGCCCAACCGCCGAATAAGGAACATTTGCTCCTTACTGCCCGCCATCAGCCCGCCCAACCGCCGAATAAGGAACATTTGCTCCTTACTGCCCGCCATCGGCCCCCCCAACCGCTGAATAACGAACATTTGTCCCTTACCGCCCGCCACCGGTCCGCCCAACCGCTGAATAAGGAACATTTGTCCCTTACTGCCCGCCATCGGCCCGCCCTACCGCCGAATAAGGAACATTTGCTCCTTACTGCCCGCTATCGGCCCGCCCAACCGCTGAATAAGGAACATTTGTTCCTTACTGCCCGCCATCGGCCCGCCCAACCGCTGAATAAGGAACATTTGTCCCTTACTGCCCGCCATCAGCCCGCCCAACCGCCGAATAAGGAACATTTGCTCCTTACTGCCCGCCATCGGCCCCCCCAACCGCTGAATAACGAACATTTGTCCCTTACTGCCCGCCATCGGCCCGCCTAACCACCGAATAAGGAACATTTGCTCCTTACTGCCCGCCATCAGCCCACTCAACCGCTGAATAAGGAACATTTGTACCTTACTGCCCGCCATCGGCCCGCCTTACCGCTGAATAAGGAACATTTGCTCCTTACTGCCCGCCATCAGCCCACTCAACCGCTGAATAGGAACATTTGCTCCGCGGCCCTTTCGTGCGCCCTAGCCAATGCGGCTAGAACTCGCCGGCTTGCATCGCGCGAAATAGCCGCAAAAATGCGGCTGGAGCGCGCTGTCTGGCCTGCTTCGCGCGGAATAGCCGCAAAAATGGTGCTGGAGGGCGCTGCGCGGCCTGCTTCGCGAGGAATAGCCGCAAAAATGCGGCTGGAGTGCGCTGCGCGGCGCGCATCACGCGGTTTAGCCGCAAAAATGCGGCTGGCGCGCGCTGCGCGGCGTGCTTCGAGCAGTTTAGCCGCAAATATGCGGCTGGTGCGCGTTGCCCGGCGTGCTTAGCGCGAAATAGCCGCAAAAATGCGGCTGGAGCGCGCTGCCCGGCGTGCTTCGCGCGAAATAGCCGAAAAAATGCGGCTGGAGCGCGCTGCCCGGCGTGCTTCGCGCGGTTTAGCCGCCAAAATGCGGCTGGAGCGCGCTGCGCGGCGTACTTCGGGCGAAATAGCCGCAAAATTGCGGCTGTCGCCCTCCCCACAGTTTACTCCGCCAGCGCCCAACGCAGGGCGTCCGGCAGCTCGTTCTGCCAAAACCCCCAAATATGTTTCCCCGGCTTCTCTACATACTCCACCTGTGCGCCGCGCTCGACGAGCAGCGTATGCATCAGCCGGTTCGCCGCAAGAAAGTCGAACGTCCCCCGGCTCGTCTCCACGCTCGTCTCGTCCGTGCCGATCAATTGATACAGCCGGAGCCACGACAAATCGTCGATCCCCGACACCGCCGACGCCGAGCTTGATAAAAACGCTCCCGACAGCGACACCACTTTTTGAATGGAATGCGGAACTTGAAGGGAAAGATGTAAAGAGACCGTTCCGCCGAGCGAATCGCCGACCAAGACGCGGTCCCCGGGGCCGGTGCGGACCGGATATCGCGATTCGACGAACGGCATGAGCTCCTCCAAGAAAAACCGAGCGTACGCCTCGAACCGCCGTCCGTCCGGCGCGTACTCGTCGGTTCGATTCGGCATGTCAACGTCGACGCCGATGATGAGGAACGGCTCGACGCCCTCGTCCAAAATCAGCTTCGTCGCATGCGTCGCGATGCGCCCGAAGTTGAAGCATTCCTCTCCGTCCTGGCAATACACGACCCGGTGCGTCACCAGCTCGTTGTAGCCCGGCGGCAGGAAAATGCGCAAGGGCCGGTCCTTGCCGAGCGCCCGCGAGGGGACCATATCCTTCAATACCGTGCGGCGGGAATAATCGTTGGCCGTCAAATGAAACACCTCTGTTTCAGCTGTTGTTCTACCTGTTATAGTATGTGCAATATATTTATTATAACAGGAAAAAACGTTTTTATCGCGAACCCAGGTAGCAAATTGAATAATTGTATTATATAATTTATCAATACTGTTTCATCAGGAATTCTGATGCTGTCTTATATACTACAAAGCGAGGTGTTCCTCCACGTGAGCAGCAAAAACAAACGCGCTTACGAAGTGCGGCTTGACGAGATTAAGCCGTTGCAGGTATTGTCGCCGGAAGGCAAAATCGTTAACGAAGAGATGATGCCGAAATTCTCCGACGACGAATTGCGGGAATTGATGCGCCGGATGGCGTTTACCCGCGTATGGGACCAGCGCGCCGTGAGCCTCAACCGCCAAGGCCGCCTGGGCTTCTACGCTCCGGTGTCCGGTCAGGAAGCATCCATGATCGGCAGCGAATTCGTGCTCGAGAAAGAAGACTTTATCTGCCCGGGTTACCGGGACATGCCGCAAATCGTGTGGCACGGCCTTCCGATGTACCAAGCGTTCTTGTACTCGCGCGGTCATCAGCACGGCGGCCAAATTCCGGAAGACGTACACGTACTTATGCCGCAGATCATCATCGGCGCGCAAATCGTCGAAGCAGCCGGCGTCGCGATGGGGCTTAAGCTGAAGGGCAAGAAGAACGTCGCGATCACGTATACGGGCGACGGCGGTTCGTCGCAGGGCGACTTCTACGAAGGTATGAACTTCGCGGGCGCGTTCCAACTGCCGGCGATTTTCTTCGTGCAAAACAATCAGTACGCGATTTCGACGCCGCTCCGCAAGCAGACGGCGGCGGGCACGATCGCCCAGAAGGCTGTGGCTGCGGGTATCCGCGGCGTGCAGGTCGACGGCATGGACGTGCTGGCGGTTACGGCTGCGGTGCGCGAAGCGCGCGAGCACGCATTGGAAGGCCGTCCGACGCTGATCGAGGCGATCACGTACCGTTTCGGCCCGCACTCGATGTCCGGCGACGACCCAACGAAATATCGGACGAAGGACGAGCAGGGCGAGTGGGAGACGAAGGATCCGCTCGTACGCTTCCGCCGCTTCCTCGAGTCCAAGGGTCTCTGGAGCGAAGAAGACGAGAACAAAACGATCGAAGAAGCGAAAGAGCATGTGGCGGAGCAGATCAAGCGCGCAGAATCCGTCGATAAAATGACGATCGTAGGCTTGCTTGAAAGCATGTTCGAAGAGCCGCCGGTTCACATTCGCGAGCAGATCGAGCAGTACCGCGCGGGAGGAGAGAAATAAGCCATGGCAAATATGACGATGATCGAAGCGATTCGGGACGGGATGCGAGTGGAGCTCGCGCGCGACCCGAAAGTGTTGCTGTTCGGGGAAGACGTAGGCCACGTCGGGGGCGTATTCCGCGCTACCGAAGGCCTTCAGAAAGAATTCGGCGAGACGCGCGTATTCGACACGCCGCTCGCGGAATCGGGCATCGGCGGCCTCGCCGTCGGCCTCGCGGTGCAGGGCTTCCGCCCGATCGCGGAAGTTCAGTTCATCGGCTTCGTATTCGAAGTGATGGACCAAATCGTGTCGCAGGCGGCGCGCATGCGCTACCGTTCCGGCGGCGCGTACCAAGCGCCGATCGTATTCCGCACGCCGTTCGGCGGCGGCGTGAAGGCGCCCGAGCTGCACGTGGACAGCTTAGAAGGCTTGTTCCTCCAAACGCCGGGCATCAAGGTCGTCATTCCTTCCAATCCATACGACGCTAAAGGCCTCATGATTTCCGCGATCCGCGACAACGATCCGGTCTTCTTCATGGAGCACCTGAAGCTGTACCGCTCTTTCCGCGGCGAAGTGCCGGAGGGCGAATACACGGTGCCGATCGGCAAAGCGAACGTCGTGAAGGAAGGCAAGCACGTCACGATTATCACGTACGGCGCGATGGTCCATACGTCGCTGAAAGCCGCCGAAGAAATCGAGAAGTCGCGCGGCGTCAGCGTCGAGGTCATCGACCTGCGCACGATCATGCCGATCGACATCGACACCATCGTCGAGTCGATCAAGAAGACGAACCGCGCGATCGTCGTGCAAGAAGCGCAGAAGACGGCCGGCGCAGCCGCCGAAATCATCGCGCAAATCAACGAGAAGGCCATCCTCCACCTGGAAGCGCCGGTGCTCCGCGTCGCCGCTCCGGATACGGTCGTGGCGTTCGGTCAAATCGAAGACGAATGGCTCCCGACGCCGCAGCGCGTCATCGAGGGCCTGAATCAAGTGCTGGATTTCTAAAAAAGGAGGTGCGGTAGCGAATGGCAATGTTCGAATATCGGATGCCGGAGCTCGGCGAAGGTCTGCATGAAGGCGAAATCGTCAAATGGCACGTCAAACCCGGCGATTCCATTAAAGAAGACGATATTTTGATGGAAGTGCAAAACGATAAAGCGGTCGTCGAAGTGCCGTCCCCGGTCACCGGCGTCGTGAAAGAAGTCAAGGTTGCGGAAGGCACCGTCGCCGTCGTCGGCGACGTGCTTGCGGTCATCGACGCGGAAGGCGAACTGCCGGTATCCGCGCACGGCGGCGGCCACGGCCACGCGGAAGCGCCGGCGGCGCCGAGCGCCCCTGCGGCGGCTCCGGCCCCCGTTCCGTCGAATCCGATCGCTCCGGCGGCAGCGCCGGCGGCGGCGGAGGCTGTCAAGCCGGGCACCGTGCCGGACGGCGGCACTCGCGGCAACGTCGTTGAGCCGGGTGCGGTTCTTGCGACGCCGAGCGTCCGCAAGCTGGCGCGCGAGAAAGGCGTCGACCTCGGCCAAGTGAAGGCGACGGGCAAGCACGGCCGCATCACGAAGGAAGACGTCCTGAACTTCGTTCCGGGCGCTGCGCCTGCGCAAGCGGCGGCTCCGGCCGCGGCGGAAGGCGCTCCGGCGGCAGCTGCTGCGAAGCCGGCGGCACCGACGGGCGACCGCGTGGAAGAACGCGTACCGTTCAAAGGCATCCGCAAAGTCATCGCTCAGGCGATGGTCAAATCGGTGTACACGGCCCCGCATGTCACGATCATGGACGAAGTCGACGTAACGGCGCTCGTGAAGCTTCGCGAACGCGCGAAGCCGATGGCGGAAAAGCGCGGCGTGAAGCTGACGTACCTGCCGTTCATCGTCAAGGCGCTCGTAGCGGCGCTGCGCGAGTATCCGATTCTCAACTCGACGCTCGACGAAGCGAACAACGAGATCGTCTACAAGAAGTACTACAACATCGGCATCGCCACGGATACGGACAACGGTCTGATCGTTCCGGTCGTATTCGACGCCGATCGCAAAAATATTTATAACATCGCAGGCGAAATTCGCGATCTCGCGACGCGCGGCCGCGAAGGCAAGCTCGGTCCGAACGAGCTGCGCGGCAGCACGATTTCGATCACGAACATCGGCTCGGCGGGCGGCATGTTCTTCACGCCGGTCATCAACTTCCCGGAAGTGGCGATTCTCGGCACGGGCCGCATCACGGAACGTCCGATCGTGAAGAACGGCGAAATCGCCATCGGCCAGATGATGGCATTGTCGCTCAGCTTCGACCATCGCCTCATCGACGGCGCGACCGCTCAGAACGCGATGAACCACATCAAGCGGCTTCTGGAAGATCCGGAACTGCTCATTATGGAGGTGTAAGCGATGGTAGTCGGCACCTTTAGCACGGAAATCGACGTTCTCGTCATCGGCGCCGGTCCCGGCGGCTACGTAGCCGCCATCCGGGCCGCCCAGCTCGGCAAGAAGGTCGTTATCGTCGACCGCCGCGAAATCGGCGGCGTCTGCCTTAACCGCGGCTGCATCCCGTCCAAGGCGCTCATTTCGGCCGCTCACCGGTACGAAATGGCGAAGCATGGCGATTCGATCGGCATCGAAGTCGGCGACGTCAAAGTCGATTTCGCGAAGGTTCAAGCGTGGAAGCAGTCCGTTGTCAATAAACTGACGGGCGGCGTCGGCGCGCTGCTCAAGGGGCATAAAGTCGAAATCGTCTCGGGCGAAGCGTTCTTCAACGCGCCGAACATCGTGACGGTCAGCGACGGCGACGACAACACGACGCGCTACGAGTTCAAGCACTGCGTCATCGCGACGGGCTCCCGTCCGATCGAGCTGAAGCCGTTCCCGTTCGGCGGCCGCATTTTGTCGTCCGACGAGGCGCTCGCGCTCGACCATATTCCGAAGAGCATGATCGTCATCGGCGGCGGCTATATCGGCGTCGAGCTCGGCCAGACGTTCTCGAAGTTCGGCACGAAGGTGACGATTCTCGAGGGCAGCGAGCACATTTTGCCGGGCTTTGAAAAGCAGCTTAGCCAGCTCGTGACGAAAAACTTGAAGAAAACGGACGTGGACATTGTCACGGGCGCGCTCGCGCAAAAGTCGGAGCAGACCGACAAAGACGTCACCGTAACGTTCAAAGTGGGCGAAGAAGAGAAGACGGTCACGGCCGAGTACGTGCTCGTCACCGTCGGCCGCCGTCCGAACACGAACGACATCGGCTTAGAATCGATCGGTCTGAAAATGACCGACCGCGGTCTCATCGAGATCGACAACCAATGCCGCACGAACCTGCCGAACGTATACGCGATCGGCGACATCGTGCCGGGCGCCGCGCTCGCGCACAAGGCGTCGTACGAAGGCAAAGTGGCGGCGGAAGCGATCGCCGGCATGGACAGCGTCATCGACTACAAGGTCATCCCTGCCGTCGTGTTCTCCGATCCGGAGATCGCGAGCGTGGGCCTCAGCGAAACGGAAGCGAAGGAGAAAGGCTTCAACGTCGTCACCGGCCGCTTCTCGTTCGGCGCCAACGGCCGCTCCCTCGCGCTCGACAACACCGAAGGCTTCGTGAAAATCGTCGCCGACAAAGATACGGGCGTCGTCGTCGGCTCCCAAATCGTCGGACCGGAAGCGTCGAACCTGATCGCTGAGCTCGGCCTCGCGATCGAGATGGGCGCGACGCTGGAAGACATCGCGCTGACGATTCACGCGCATCCGACCCTCGGCGAGATGGTCATGGAAGCCGCGGAAGGCGCGCTCGGCCACAGCGTGCACCAAATGAACAAATAATCGCGTCACGAACCAAAGCCGTCCGCATCAGCGGGCGGTTTTCTTTTTTCGCCGCTGGCGCGGAATATTTCCGAATTGTAAATTCGACAGATCGAATTCATGAAAACAAAACAATATGCAGAACGAAAAAACGCCGATGTAAGAACGATTTGTTCTGAAATTCGGCGTTTTTATTTTCATAAGTTCCGGAATTACGGTCCTAACCTTAACCAAATTTCAATGTAAGATAACGTTTGCAGTTAATCCTCCACTTACAGAAGCGGGCTACAGTTAGGAAAGAGGATGTCCCGATCGCCATCGAGGGCTAGAGACGGTTACATAAATTGTAGGAGGAGAAATTCATGCGTAAACACGTACTGCTTTTGTTATCGATCATCAGTATGCTCACCCTCGCCGCTTGCGGCGCTTCGCAAACCGCGACGACGGGCGCGGGCGGCGAACAACCGGCGGCTTCGCCCCAGCCGCAAGCGCAAGAGCCTGCACCTGCGGAAGAAACGCAGGAAGAGGCGAAGGAAGAAGCGGTCGAGGGAACGTTGAGCTTCTATACATCGCAGCCCGACGCGGACGCCGAGCAGCTCGTTCAAGCGTTCAAGGAGAAATATCCGGATGTGGAGGTCAGCATCTTCCGTTCCGGCACGGAGGAAGTTCTGAGCAAGCTGCAAGCGGAGAAAATGGCAGGCTCCGTCCAAGCGGACGTGCTGCTCGTCGCGGATTCGGTTTCGTTCGAAATTTTAAAAGAACAGGACATGCTGCTGTCTTACGAATCTAAGGAGCATGCGAACATTCCCGCGGAATACGTCGACGCCGATCGCACGTACACGGGCACGAAAGTGATCGCGACGGCGATGGCCGTCAATACGAATATGGTGCAGCAAATTCCGGATTCGTGGCAGGCGCTCTTAAGCGAAGAGGCGAAAGACCAAGCGATTATGCCGAGCCCGCTGTATTCCGGAGCCGCGGCGTACAATGTCGGCGTATTCAGCCGGACGGAAGGCATGGGTTGGGAATTTTTCGAGGGGCTTAAGGCGAACAACATGGTCGTCACGAAGGGCAACGGCGCGGTGCTGAAGGCGGTCGCCGGCGGAGAGAAGGCGTACGCCATGGTCGTCGACTTCCTCGTCGCCCGCGCGGAGCAAGACGGCTCCCCGGTGAAGCTCGTGTACCCGAACGAAGGCGTGCCGGCGATCACCGAGCCGGTCGGCATCTTGAAGGACGCGAAGAACGTCCCCGCCGCCAAAGCGTTCGTCGATTTCATCCTGTCCGAAGAAGGCCAGAAGATGCAAGCCGGTCTCGGCTATACGCCGATTCGCCCGGGCGTCGAAGCGCCGGCGGGGTTGAAATCGATCGACGAGATGAAGGTGATCTCTTACGACATCGCAGAACTGTTCCAAAGCCGAGAGCAGGATAAAGAGAAGTTCGTCTCGATTTTCGGCGAGTAATTCGGAAGGGATTGGCCGCATGGGAAGCATACGTACCGGAGGGCAGGCTCGCCTGCCCTTTCCTTTATTTAGAGCGTCCTGGATCCAATGGCTCGCGATGGCAGTCGTCTTTTTTTTCTTCGCCGTCCCGATTGTTCGATTAGTTCTCTTAAGCGTACAAGGCGAGAGCGGCTTCGCGCTTACGCAGTATGCGCATATTTTGACTTCGGCTCGGACATGGACCGTTATGAAGAACACCGTGTACGTCGTCTGCGGCTCGACCGCGATGGCGATCGCGCTGGGGCTCGTCCTGGCATGGATCGTCGCGTATTGCGATATTCGGCTGAAAGGCTTGCTGCAGGCGCTGATTTTGCTGCCGTTTATCATTCCGTCGTATATCGTCACGCTTTCGTGGGCGCAGTTTTTCGCACCGAAATCGGCGTTCTCCGCCGCGCTGCAGTCGATCGTCGGCGCCGCGCCGTGGAACGTCTACAGCTTGGGCGGCATGATTTTCGTCATGGGGTTGTCGCATTACCCGGTCGTCTACATGCTGTCGCTCGGCGTGTTTCGAAAAATTCCGCGCGATTTGGAAATGGCGTCGCGTTTGTCGGGCGCTTCGCGATGGAGCACCTTCCGCAAGGTGACTTGGCCGATGGCGCTGCCGGGCATCGCGGGCGGAGGGCTGCTCGCGTTTCTCGCGGGCCTGGACAATTTCGGCATTCCCGCGTTCCTCGGCATTCCCGCCAACATTAGCGTATTGAGCACATACATTTACGAGCAGATCGTCGGATTCGGTCCGTCCGCCTTCTCGCGGGCGGCGGTTTTATCCGTGCTGCTGGGCGCGATCGCCTGCGCAGCTACGCTGCTGCAGTGGCTCGTCACGCGCAAGGCGAAGACGTTCGAGACGAGCGCGGAGGACAGGTCGCCGCGTGTGCATTTGGGGCGTCTGCGCCTGCCGCTGGAGCTCGCGCTGTGGGGGTTCCTTCTGTTCACCAGCGTCGTTCCGCTCTTCTCCATGTTCGCTGCGTCGGTGATGAAGGCGTACGGTCTCGAGTTTGCCCCGGCCAATTGGACGCTGAACCATTATGCGTTCCTGCTGCAGCAGAGCGGGAAAGCGAAGCAGGCGATGGTCAACAGCGGCATGCTCGCGCTCGTGACGACGCTGATCTGCTTGATCGCCGGAACGGCCGTCGCTTATCTTCGCCTTCGGAAGCCGTCGCGTTGGACGAAGGCGGCGGAGCTGATGATCAGCATTCCGTACGCCTTGCCCGGCATCGTGCTCGCGCTTGCGATGATTCTAGTCTGGATGGAGCCGATTCCCGGCTGGAATCCGGGCGTTTACGGCAGCACGGCGATTTTGTTCATCGCGTACTCGGTCCGATTTCTGATTTTGCAGATGCGCGGAAGCGTCACGGCGCTGCAGCAAGTGGACGTATCGATGGAGGAGGCGGCGCACAGCAACGGCGCAGGCCACGTGCAGAAGTGGCGGCGCATTCTGCTGCCGCTCCTGTTCCCCGGCCTGCTGAGTGGGGCGTTCCTCGTCCTGCTGTATGCGTTGACGGAGCTTACCGTCTCGTCGATTCTCTGGTCCTCGGGCTCGGAGACGATCGGGGTCGTCATCTTCGGCTTCGAGCAAGCGGGGGATACGACGTACTCCACGGCGTTTTCTTCCCTGGTCGTGCTCTTGATCGGAATCGGTATGCTGACGTTATTCTTGGTGCAACAAGCTTGGAAGAGGAGGATGAAATCCGCATGACAGTGGAGTTGACGCATGTCAGCAAGCGGTTCGGTTCGTTCGTCGCGCTGCATCCGAACGATCTCGCCGTGCGGGAGGGAGAATTCATCGCGCTGCTCGGTCCGTCCGGCTGCGGCAAAACGACGCTGCTCCGGCTGATCGCCGGCTTCGAGAAGCCGACGACGGGCGAAATCCGCATCGACGGGCAGCTCGTGAGCACGCCTGCGTCGATCGCGCCTCCCAACAAGCGGAATTTGAATATGGTATTTCAGTCGTTCGCGTTATGGCCGCACATGACGGTAAGGCAGCACGTTCGGTTCCCGCTCGAACACCATGCGTTTCTGCCCGCGGCGCTGAAGCGGGAGAAAGAGCGCCGGGAAGCCGACGTGCTGAAGCTGGTCGGGCTTTCGACGTTGGCGGATCGCTATCCGCAGGAGCTGTCGGGCGGCCAGCGGCAGCGCGTCGCCCTCGCCCGCGCGATCGCTTCGCAGCCGTCGGTGCTGCTGATGGACGAGCCGCTAAGCAACCTGGACGCGGAGCTTCGAATGGAGATGCGGAAAGAAATCCAGCATATTCATCGGGCGACGAAGACGACGATCCTTTACGTGACCCACGATCAAAGCGAAGCGCTGGCGATGGCCGATCGCATCGTCGTCATGAAGGACGGGAAGATCGAGCAGATCGGCACGCCGCAGGACATCTACGCATCGCCGGAAACCGAGTTCGTCGCGACGTTCGTCGGGAAAGCGAACCTGGTGAAGGGCGCTTGGACCGGCACCGAATTCGTTCCGAGCGAAGCGAACGGCCGCTTCATCTGGCAGGACCGGAACATTTCGTCGTCGTTCAAGGGGAAGCAGCTGTATCCGGTGCGTCCCGAGCAGTTCCGCATGAGGAAGGAAGGCGACGGGATCCCGGGCGTCGTCACGAGCGTGCAGTATCAGGGCAAAGAGATCCATTATACGGTTCAAACGCCGGAAGGCGCGTATACCGTTCACGAAGACATCGCCTGCCGTTTCCAGGCGGAGGAATCCGTCGTGCTGCAGCTGAAGGACGCGCAATTCGCGGCGCCACCCGCTGCGGCGCTGAGCGCGGCCGGCGCGGGATAAGCGGCGTCCGGCGTGCTTTACAACCGTTCGACCGCGCCGATGAACAGGATGGAACCGGTGCGATGGTCCTCGATGACGAACAGGAACGGCCGGTTCACTTCCAGCTCGAACGTCTCGGAGGGAGCGGAGGTCACTTCCGCTACGACGCCGGTGACGGCCGCCGCGACGGTGCCCCGCTCGCCGACCTCGACGAACGTTTTTTGCATCACCTGGGAAAGGTATATGTTCTCAGGCAGGTCGGTCATGTTCGGAAAATCTGCGCTGCCCGCCTCGAAGGCGACGCCCATGCCGAGCGAGGAAAGCATTGGTTTCAGCTCGACTTGGTATTCCAGCTTGAACTTCGGCAGCCCGAGCGTGCCCGAGGCTTGGCGGAAGTCGCTCTTCCACGAGTTCCACTGCTCCGGCGTCAGCCGTTCGGCGAACGAACGCAGCTCCGTCCCTTCCTCGGGCAGCAGCACGGTCATGCTGGCGCCGCCGTGATACGGAATCCGGACGCCCCGGACGCCGTCCTTCTCGAGATACGGCAAGGTGTCGTTCGAGAACATCATCGGAACGTCGGCCGTGCCGCCGTCCGCCGTCGCGAACGGTCGCATCGTCGTCCGCTCTTCCGGGAACGGCTGCACCCAATTGCCGTTGAAATATACCGCGTTCAGCAGCAGCAGGATCGCGTCTCCCGAGAGCGGTTTTTCCAGCAGCTTCGGAATCGCCCCGCGCGTCGCTTCGTCGACCCAGCGGTTGATGCTCGCCGGCGCGGCGTCGCTTTGCAGGTCGATCGGGGGCGTCTCGGCGCCGTAATGCTGCTTGTTGGCGGCGAGGAACGATTCCTTGAGCGGCACGCCTTCGTCCGGCCAAAGCGAATTGGCGACCGTTAGAATAAGCCCTTCCTCGGGATGCGTAAGCACGTCGGCCAGCACTTCGTTGGCGCGGTTCGTCTCGTCGAGGGTGAGCGACTCGAGCCCAAGCGCGTTCCGCATCGCCTCGAAAGTCTCGCCGCCTGCGCCGTTCATCGTCATCGACAGCGCGATCGCCGCGCTGAACGGGGAGAGGAACACGTTCCTCCCTTCGTCCTCCGCTGTCACCGCCTCGCGGAACAGATCGAACGAGAAGCGCGTATGCGCCTCGACGATCCGCTTGTCTACGTCCTCGACTTTGTATGTGCCCGGCTTGGCCGGCGGCTCCTCCAGCGGAGCGGCTTGGCCGCCGTTCCCCGGTTTGTCCGCGACGGCGGATGCCGGCGGCTTGCTCGTCTGCGCCGGGTCGTCGTTCACTCCCGTCGCGAGCGGCTGCCCGCAGCCCGAAGCGGCGACGAGGCTCAGCGCCGTCAGCAGCGTTATCCATTTGTTCATAATCGAACTCTCCTTTGCACATCGACTTTTCATTACAGACGAGCCGCGGCGCAAGGAGGTTGCAATGCAAAAACTCCCGGGAACGACGGTCCCCGGGAGCTGCGGCGAATCTTTTTTACTTCGCGTACTGTTCCATTTCCTCGACAAGCCCCTTGAATACGTCCATCGCTTGTCGAATCGGCTCCGGCGAAGACATGTCGACGCCGGCCTTCTTCAGGATGTTGATCGAGAAGTCGCTGCCGCCGCTCTTCAGGAAGCCCATGTAGCGGTCGACCGCCGGCTGGCCTTCGTCGAGAATTTGCTTCGCGAACGACGTCGCCGCGGAGAAGCCCGTCGCGTATTTGTACACGTAGAAGCTCGTGTAGAAATGCGGGATGCGCGCCCACTCCATCTCGATGTCCTTGTCGACGACCATGCCGTCGCCGTGGTACTTTTTGTTCAGCTCGTAATAAATTTCGCACAGCGCTTGCGGCGTCAGCGATTCGCCTTCCTCCGCCTTCTGGTGGATGATCATTTCGAACTCGGCGAACATCGTCTGGCGGAACACCGTCGTCCGGAATTGATCGGCGTAGTAGGTGAGCAGGTACATTTTTTCCTTCGGATCGGTCGTCTTCTTCAGCATGTAGTCCATCAGCAGCGCTTCGTTAAGCGTGGACGCGACTTCGGCGAGGAAGATCGTGTACTGCGCGTCGCGGTACGACTGCGCATTGTCCGAATAGTACGAGTGCAGGGCGTGGCCCATCTCGTGCGCGAGCGTGAACATCGAATTCAGGTTGTCTTTATGGTTGAGCAGGACATACGGATGCGTGCCGTACGCGCCCCACGAGTACGCGCCGGACCGCTTGCCTTCGTTCTCGTACACGTCGATCCAGCCTTCGTCGTAGCCCGCCTGGAGCACGTTCAGGTAGTCTTCGCCGAGCGGCTTCAGCGAATCTTTGACCGTCTGCTTCGCTTCTTCGTACGAAATGTCCATGTCGACCTCGTCGACGAGCGGGGTGAACAGGTCGTACATGTGCAGCTCGTCGACCTTCAGCAGCTTTTTGCGAAGCTCGAGGTAGCGCTGCAGGAGCGGGAGCGACTCATGGATCGTCGCGATCAAGTTCGTGTACACGTCCTTCGGGATGTTGTCGCCGTAGAGCGACGCCTCGAGCGCCGAAGGGTATTTGCGGGCTTTCGCGTAGAACAGGTTCTTCGATACGTTCGCGCTGAGCGTCGCGGCGAGCGTGTTTTTTTGCTTCGCGTATGTAGCGTACATCGCCTTAAATGCGCTCTCGCGCACTTCCCGTTTGCGGCTCTCGAGGAATTGAATGTAGCGGCCGTGCGTCAGCTCGACGTCTTCGCCCTTCTCGTTCTTGATCGTCGGGAATTTCATGTCGGCGTTGTTGATCATGCCGAAAATCGTGTTCGGCGCCTGCGAAATGTTGCCGACCTGCGCGAGCAGCGCTTCTTCCGCTTTGGAGAGCACGTGCGGCTTTTGGCGAAGCATTTCTTCGAGCGTGTGCTTATACGGCGCTAGCGTCGGGTCTTCGATGAACGCCTTCAGCTGTTCTTCGGAGAGCGACAAAATTTCCGGGGTAATGAAGGACAGCGCTTCGCCGACGTCGACGGACAGCTTCTTCGCCTTATCGGACAGCGCTTGGTACGTCGGGTCCGCGGTATCTTGATGATGGCGCATGTTCGCGTAGACGTACAGACGCTCGGTATGCAGGGAGATTTCGTCTTCCAGCTCGAAGCAGCCCTTCAGCGCGGCGGCGTCCGTCAGCTTGCCTTGGTAGTCCGCGATCTTCCCGAGCAGGCTCTTCACTTCTTCGTATTCTTTGTTCCATGCGTCCTGCGACGGGAACAAGTCCTCCAGCTTCCATTGATGCTCGGCCGGCACATCGGCGCGTTTCGGTACCGCTGCGGTTGTCGTCATAGCCATCGTATCCCTCCAATGAAATATGGATTGCAGGTTTTGCGGGGCGATTGTCGCCATCGCTGCGAGCGCCGCGGCGATCGCGACTCGTTTCAGGTCGGTCCGGCTCATCCCTCGAACGCCTCCTCGCTTGATCGGAGTCCATTCGATTAGGATGCGCCTCGCATTCCCATATTATAGCTTATTCTAGGGTCATGGTAAAAAATGAGACGAGCAGCATGACGAACGCGGCGACGACCATAATCAGCGTCGTGAGCGCGATCGGGCGCTTTAAGGTGGGCGGGATCGATTCTTTCTTCAAAATGACGACCGCGGCCAGACAGAAGGTGACGATTAAAAACATGACGAGCGCGCCTGTCGATTCCATGGGTTCATACCTCGCTTTCCGGGCAAACTAACCAAAACGTGAAAGGTTGTGAAACGTTATGTCGCCAACGCTGCTCGAACGCGCCGTCGACCGGCTGCAGGACGAGCCTGTCAACGCGGATCTCGCTCGCCCGGATCAAGGGCTGACGGTAGGCCAATGTCTTCTGGCTCAACTGACCGACTGGGGCGTCGAACGCATCTACGGGGTGATCGGGGATGCGAATTTGTTCTTTCTCGATGATATAGCAAAGCAATCGAAAATCCAATATGTTCCTTTCCTCGACGAAAACGCGGCGGCGCTCGCGGCGTCCGCCGAGGCGAAGCTGACCGGCCGCGTCGCCGTCGTGCTCGGCACGAGCGGTCCGGGCCTTGCCAACATGCTGAACGGGCTCGGCGACGCGTACGCGGACGGGGCCGGCGTGCTGGCGATCACGGGGCAGGTCGACGCGGCGCAGGTCGGCACGCACGCGAAGCAGTACATTCAGCAGCAACTGACGGCTGCTCCGTTCGCGGCGTTCAGCGAGTGTCTCGCGCATCCGGACGCGCTGCCGGAGCTGCTGCAGCGGTGTTTGGCGCTGAGCGCTGCGCGCGGCTGCGTGACGCATTTGTCGATCCCGAAGGCGATGTACCGGGAGAAGGTGCGCGGCGCGGCGCTGCCGTACGGGGCGCATCTGCACCAGCCGCTGCTCGCGCCGACGGAGGATGTCGAGGCGGTGTTCCGCATGATCGCGGAGGCGCGGCGGCCGATGCTGGTGCTCGGGCGCGGCGTCGAGGCGGTGCCCGGCGAGACGCGCGCGTTCGTCGAGGCGGTGGGCGCGGCCGTGACGGCGACGCTGCCGGCGCGGCACGTGTTCCCGCACGACCATCCGCAGTTCGTCGGGGGCTTCGGCCTCGCCGGCAGCGAGGCGGCGAGCGTGCTGCTCGCCGAGAGCGACCTCGTCGTCGTCTGCGGCGCGACGTGGTGGCCCGACGAATATGCGCCGCCGAACGCGCGCATCGTGCAAATCGACGCCGTCCGCGACAACATCGGCGTCGGCTTCCCGGTCGCGCGCGGGCTCGTCGGCGACCTGCGGGACATCATGCCCCGGTTCGCGGGCATGGCGGCGTCGCTGGCGCGCGACGAGGACGCGGCCGCGGCGTGGCGCCGGCGCATCACGGACGTGCGCCTCGATTGGGAGCGCCGCCTCGCGGCGGAGGCGGCGCGGGAGGGTGCGCCGCTGGCGCCGCAGCGGCTGATGAAGCTGCTGTCCGAAGCGATTCCCTCCAGCGCGGTCGTCGCCCTCGACACGGGCGATCACACGCTCTGGTGGGGCCGCTCGTTCGCGAATCATGGCCAGCGCGTGCTCGTCTCGGGCCGCTGGCGGACGCTCGGCTTCGCGCTGCCGGCGGCGATCGCCGCTGCGCTTGCCGCGCCGGAGCGGCCGGTCGTCGCGGTGGCGGGCGACGGCGGCGTCGTGCAGACGCTGCTGGAGCTGAAGACGGCTGCCAAGCTGGGCCTGCCGATCGCGCTCGTCGTCGTCAATAACGGCGCGTACGCGATCGAGCTGAACCGGATGCGCAGCGCGGGTCTCTCGCCGCTCGGGGCGACGCTCGACAACCCCGACTTCGCGGCGATCGCCGAGGCGTGCGGCTGCGTCGGCGTCCGGGCGGCGGACGAGGCGTCGTTCCGCGCGGCGCTGGAAGCGGCGTTCGCGCCGGACCGCGAGCGCCGGCCGATGCTGATCGACGTGGCGGTCGCGCCGGAGGTCATGCCGCACACGAAAATATAACGGCGTACGCGTTGCGCGTGCACGCCGGGCGTAGGACAGGCTGCCGGTTTCGACCGGCGGCCTGTTCGGCGTGCGCGCGGGCCGCTGCGGCTGTCGGCGTCTCGTCGGGCGGGCTCAGCGGGGCAACATGGGAAGCAAGTATGCAAAAGAGAGGAAGAGTGGTGCTATAAGAAGGGTAGGAGGTACACATAAAGCTCGTTGTAGCATGCCGGGGCACACCGGGAGGCGGCTCACGCCCGGCAACATGGGAAGGAAGTATGCAAAAGAGAGGAAGGGTGGTGCTATAAGAAGGGTAGGAGGTATGCATAATGCTCGCCGGGGCACGTCGGCGGACAGCTCCGCCTAGCAACATGGGAACCACGTACATAAAAGAAGAGAAGGGTGGTGCTATAAGAAGGGTAGGAGGTACACATAATACTCGCCGGGGCAAATCTGGGCACGCCAGGGTACGCCGGGGAACATTGAAGGGGGCGGCTCAGCCGAGTAACATGGGTGAGGCGCGGCAGGGCCGTAAAACGCTGGAGCATCTCGGCAGGGCCGCACAACTTCGAAGCATCGCCGCAGGGTTGCCGTAAGCGGAAAAACAGCACCGAGGCGGCGCTATACCGGCCGAAGTTCCGAGCTAGCCCCAATAAGGCAGGGCCCCGCCTGAACCGGCGGGAGCGCGAAAGCCTGACTTACACCTGATGTAAGGCAATTTTTTCATTCCCAATTCACCATAGTTCAAATAACCGTGGTATCATTAGTCCTAAGAATCTAATTCAGAAATTAGGAAAAAAGGTGGACGTCAATCGATGGAACGTTTGTACAAAGCGCTCAGTTGGGCGGCCGACGTGAAAGTGTTTCATAAGCTTCTCGCACTCATTGTCGTTTCGACGCTATTTACCGTCATTGTCGGATTGATCGGCGCGCTGCAGTCGGGGAATACATACGCAGGCGTAAGAGAAATGTACGACGAACGCGTGCTGCCGATCAAATGGATCAACGAAGCCCGCACGCATTCGCGGGCGATCGAGGCGCACGTCTATCATATTTTAGTCGCGTTCGATCCGAGAGAACAGCAAGAAATCGCGAAGCAGATCGAGGAGCGCGAAGCGAAGTTCGCCGCGGCGTTCGAAAGCATTCGGAACGCCGAAATAGGCACGGCCGAGGCCGACCGGATCGCCCGCTTGGACGCGCTGCTGCAGGAATATACGGCGGCCCGCCAAGAGACGATCGCGCTCGAACTGGAACGTTCCGGCAACACAGAGCGCGCGTACCGCCACTTTCTGCAAACCGCGGCCCCGAAGCTGAACGAAATCAATCAGCTGCTCGAGGCGATGGCAGATGATAACGCCGCGATAGCGGAGCAGCTGGACGAGCGGTTAGGCGTCGCATATAAGGCGTCGCTCGCCTTGATCGTCGTCACGATCGCGATCGCGGCCGCGATTACGATCGTGATCGGGCTGTGGATATCCCGAATGATCGTGTACCCGATCCGGAAGCTGCAGTCCGCGATGGGGCTCGCGGCGAACGGCGACTTGACCGCGGATCCGAAGCTCGCCGCGAAGGACGAGCTCGGCGAGCTGGCCAGATCGTTCGCCAGCATGCTGGAGTCGCTGCGCGGCGTGCTGCGGCAGGTGACCGAGTCGACGGAGATGGTGGCGGCCTCGTCGCAGCAGCTGACGGCCAGCGCCGAGGAGACCGGGAAATCGAGCGAAATGATCACGCAGGTAGCGCAGCAGCTCGCGGCCGGAGCGGAGCGGCAGGCGGAGAGCGTCCGCCGGGCGGTCGCGGAGGCGGACGACATCGGCGAGGCGGCGGAGCGCATGAACGACAACATGCGGCGCATGCGGGAGACGGCGGTCGATACCGCCGAGCGATCCCGCGACGGGCTGGAGCGGATGGACGAGCTGCGCGCCAAGATGGACGAGCTCCGGGAAGCGATCGACGGGCTGTCCGCCGTGATCGCCGGCCTCGGCAGCAAATCGGACCAAATCGGCGACGTCATGGACCTTATTACGGATATTGCCGCACAGACGAATTTGCTGGCGCTCAACGCGGCGATCGAAGCGGCTCGCGCCGGGGAGCACGGGCGGGGCTTCGCGGTCGTCGCCGACGAGGTGCGGAAGCTGGCCGAGCAGTCCGGCGCCTCCGCGAAGGAGGTCGCCGCGCACGTGGCCGGCATCCGCGACGGCATCGCCGCCGCGGGCTCGTCGATGAAGCGGGCGACGGGGCAGCTGCAGGAAGGGCTGGAAGGCGTTCGGTCGGCGGAGGAGACGTTCCGGTCGATCGCGGCGTCCGCGGCGAACGTCGAGACGGACTCGGCTTCGGCCGCCGACGGGCTGGAAGGCATGATGAAACAGTTCCAAAGCATGCTGGACGGCCTGCGCGCGATCGCCCAGGTGGCCGAAGAAGCGGCGGCCGGCACGCAGCACGTGTCCGCCGCGACCGAGGAGCAGCTCGCCACGATGGAAGAGATGACGGCGTCCTCGACCCATCTGAGCCGCATGGCGGCCGAGCTGCAGGAGAATGTGGGCCGATTCAAGGTATGACCCGACCAAAAAAGGCTGTCCGGCAAGGCGCATCGACGCGCTTTTCCGGGACAGCCTTTTTTGGCCCAAACCAAAACCAACCATTACAAAGAGCGGAACTGCGCGATAATGTCCTCCCGCTCCTCTTCCGAACCTTGATACCGGCCCGGCGCGAAGCGCTGCTCCACCCAGTTCATCAGCTCCGCGCGGCTGTAGAACGTCCTCGATTCTTCGCCCCACTGATCGCTGATTTCGATCACTTCGATTTCGCGGCCGCGCACTTCGGCTTTGATCATATTCCATTTATCGCGTTTGAAAATTTCTACTTTTTTCGTCGTCGACATCGCCGTATCAGCTCCCTTTTCGCGCATCATACCAAAAATGTCGAGACAATTGCAAACGACGATGATACAATATCTGGCAACCGCCGCGCCGGGGCCGGACGCAACGAAGTCCAACCAAGCGGAGCGGGGGAGGGGCGCGGAGCCGTCTAATGGGCCCCCGCCGAAATCATCACCGAGAAGAGCCGAGAAGAGTCGAGAAGAGCCGAGAGGAGCGAAGAACATGAGTTTGAACGACAGGATCGACCGCAACGAAGAAACTGAGGGCGACGAGCGAAGCCCCGCGGTTCGACGGAAGAGGGAACCGCGGCACTACCCGCAGGAGGGAGTCGCCGTCACGTGCCGCTCGTTCCGCGAGTATGAGGCAATGTTCGCACTGGAGGAAACTCGCCTTGCCCGAGGGGCGGTGCTGAACGTTGCCGGGGGAGCGTCCTCGTTCACGGCCGAAGCGGCCGCGCGAGGGTACGAGGCGTTCGCCGCGGATCCGCGGTACGCGAAGACGCCCGACGAATTGTACCGGGAGAGCGCCGAGGAAATCGCGGCATCCACATCGAAGCTGGAGCGGCTGAAGGACAAATTCGATTGGTCGTTCTATGGTTCGCTTACGGAGCATCGGATTAACCGGGAAGCGTCGCTTGAACGATTCATCGACCATTATCGGAGCGAGGCGGGGCGCAGCCGCAATCGCGGCAGAGACGGCGATCGCCGTCCCGCCTATACGGCCGCCGCGCTGCCGGAGCTGCCGTTCCCGGACGAGACGTTCGAGCTCGTCTTATGCAGTCACTTCTTGTTCCTATATGAAGAACAATTTCCGTACGAGTTTCATCGCGACGCGCTGCTGGAGCTGTACCGGGTCGTGAGGCCCGGAGGCGAAATCCGAATATACCCGGTCTACTCGCTGCGATTCGCGAAGTACGCAAGGCTCGACGAGCTGCTCCGGACGTTGACGGAGGATCGCGGCGCGGCCGCGGAGCTGCTCCCGTCGCGCCTGCCGTTCCTGCCGGGATCGACGGAGCTGCTCAAAATCGCCAAACCTACCCTATGACGAAAAGGGCTGCTTGAGACGCATCGCAAAGATGCGCTTCATGCAGCCCTTTCGGCATTTAGTCGATAATCGTAAGAATGTCTTCGACCGGTTTGCGCGGCAGCTTCGCCGGCGTCTCCGCCGGGTAGCCGAGCGCGATGACCATGTTGACCTGCGCTTCGTCGCGGATCGAGAGGAACGACTTCAGCTCCTCCTCCGCCAGCAGGACGGGGCCGGTCATCGGGCAGGTGGCGAGACCGCGGGCGTGAGCGGCGAGCATCAAGTTTTGCGCCGCGAGGCAGCTCGACTTGATGCCCTCCTCGCGCCATACCTCGTCCGGCACGAGTCCGATCGGGTCGAAAATTTTGTCCCGAAACTTCGATTCGTACGGGGTCGCGAGGCAGACGATCAGCGCCGGCGCATCGCGGAACGCCGTAGCGTACGGGCCGAAGGAGCGCGTCAGCATCCGGGCTTCCTTCTCGAGTCCGCGCGCGGTCGCTTCCGCCGCTCGACGGTGAAGCGCCTCCCACGTCAGCTCCTCGATGCGGGCGATTTTGCCGCGGTTCAGCACGGCGACGAATTCCCACGTCTGCGAGTTCGTGTCGCTGGGCGCGTAACGGGCGCAGTCGATCAGTTCGCGGATGTCGTCCGCGCTGACCGGTTGTTCAGTATATTTCCGAACGCTGCGGCGTTCGTGCATGTTCGCTTTAATAATGGAATAGGACATCGATTTCACGCGCCTCTTATTTTAGTAGTTGGTACTAATACCATATCCTAATTATACCTTTCCGCTCCGGGACGTCAAGCCGCTCGAGTTCCCTTCGTCACGGAGAACGTGTATATTGATAACCATGGGTGTTTTTGCAAGAAACGGAGGAACTGCGAATGAAAACCTTCGCCCCGGAACGGCATTTCGCTTACGACGAACGGCTCGGCATCCCGGTCCCGCAGCTGCGGAAAGATTGGGACGCGTTCACGCCGAGCGAGCAGTCGGAAATGATCTATTATTGGGAAACGGTTCGCGGCCGCATACCGGATCGCATCTTTGCGTTCGAGAAGGAAATCGTCGCGCTGCAGCAGCGGCTCGACGACGAGGAACGGTTCGACGTCGTCTGCGACCTGACGTGGGAAATCGCCGATCGGGCGAGCCGGATCAACGATCTGCACCTGTTGTTCCGCTTGAACCAAGACGTTGCGGTCAAAGCCCATCATTAGCTATACTATATGGAAGAATTCGATCGGGAGGCGGTATCGTGAGCGCACGGGAGGTCCGGGCATGGATCGAGACGCTCGCGGGGCGCGAGCCGATGCAGGGGTTGAAGCCGGAGCGCGTATGGGATCCGTCGCTCTCGAAGGCGATCTCGGCGCTGCCGCTGCCTTCGGGCGAGGCGGGGGACGCCCTGCGATCCGCTCTGCTGCTCTGGAACGACGACTTGGACGGCTCGCATTCGCTCTCGCAGGACATTCCGTCGGCGACCGGGAGCCTGCTGCACGGCATCATGCACCGGATGGAGGGCGATTACTGGAACGCCGAGTATTGGTTCCGGCGGGTCGGCGCGCATCCGTGCTATGTCGGCATCGCCCGGGCTGCGGAACCGATGGAGGGCGGCGCCGCGTTCGCGAGCGGCGACGCCTGGGATCCGTACGCGTTCGTTCGCGCGGTGCAGCGGGCGGTCGGCCGCGGGGACGAGAAAGAAACGGCGGCGCTCCGGCTCATCCAGCGGATGGAGATGGCCGTCGTCGTCGAATATTGCTACCAACAATGCTTCGGAGGTACGGTTCTTGATTGACGCCGAACGCAACCCGGGGGCGGCTCCGCGCGGGCCGATCTCGCTCATGCTGCGCGTGTATCGACATATCTTGCCCGACGTCGCTCGGGAGCTGGATCGCTGGACGGCGGAGGCGTCGCGCATTCCCGACGCGGAGCTGCGCACGCAGGCGCTGGCGAGCATCGAGAACAAGCGGTTCCACTGCGAAGGGGGCTCCATCTACGCCCTCATTCGGCCGGAACGCAGCCGCGAGCTCGTGCCGCTCATCGTGGCGCTGCAGACGATCAGCGATTATCTCGATAATTTATGCGATCGCTCCACCTCGATGGACGCGGACGATTTCCGGCAGCTGCATCTCGCCATGCACGAAGCCGTCGATCCGGACCGGCCGATCTCCGATTATTACGCGTATCGGACGGAGCGGGAGGACGGAGGCTATTTGCGGCGGCTCGTCGAAACGTGCCGTCAGTGCGTCGGTACGCTCCCTTCCTACTTAGCGGTCAAGCCGCACGTGCAGGAGCTCGTAGGCTTGTACGGAGACCTGCAGGTGCACAAACATATTCGTCACGAGGAGCGGGAACCGGCCTTGACGGATTGGTGGTCGCTTCATCGGGACAAGCACCCGGAGCTCGAATGGAACGAATTCGCCGCGGCGACGGGCTCGACGCTCGGCATGTTTTATTTGTTCGCGGCGGCGGCCGGCGACGGACTCGACGCCGAAGCGGCGAAACGCACGCGCGAAGCGTATTTTCCGTACGTCTGCAGCTTGCACATTTTGCTCGATTATCTGATCGACACCGAGGAAGACCGCATCGGGGGAGATCTGAATTTCTGCACGTACTACGGCAGCGCGCGGCGTACCGCGGAACGGATCGAATGGATCGCGGAGCAGGCGCGCGAGCGGGTGAGGGACGTCGCCGACCGGCGGTTCCACGGGATGGTCGTGGAAGGGCTGCTGGCCCTGTATTTATCCGATCCGAAGGTGCGCAGGCAGAGCGACGTCGAGATGATCACCAAACGTTTAATGCGCAACAGTCCTTGGACCCGTCTCTTCTTCTGGGCGAACAGCGTCTGGATTCGAAAGCGGCAAGGCCTGAACCAACCCCAAATTCAAAAAGCCAGAACCTAATCGGTCGGAAGGAGACATACTGTATGACGGTGCAATCGATAGCGGTGTTGACGAGCGGGGGAGACTCCCAAGGCATGAACGCGGCCGTGCGGGCGGTCGTCCGGAGCGCCCTGTTCCACGGACTGAAGGTGTTCGCGGTTCAGCGCGGATACCACGGCCTCATTCACGACGACATTCGGGAAATGGATCTGCGAAGCGTCGGCGACATCATTCAGCGCGGGGGCACGATTCTCCAAACGGCGCGCTCCAAAGAGTTCATGACGCTCGAAGGGCAGCAAATCGCGGCGGACAACCTGCGCAAGCGCGGCATCGACGGCCTCGTCGTCATCGGCGGCGACGGCTCGTACCAAGGCGCGAACAAGCTTCGCCTGCAAGGCATCAAAACGATGGGGCTGCCGGGCACGATCGACAACGACATCCCGTTCACCGATTTCACGATCGGCTTCGACACCGCCGTCGGCATCGTCGTCGACGCGGTGAACAAGCTGCGCGACACGATGACGTCGCACGAGCGTTCGTCCGTCGTCGAAGTCATGGGCCGGCACTGCGGCGACATCGCGCTGTACGCGGGTCTCGCGAGCGGTGCGGAGGCGATTCTCGTGCCGGAGGTGCCGTTCGACCTCGACCAAATCGCGGCGAACATGAAGCATCACTTCTCGGGCGGCAAACGGCACAGCATCATTCTCGTCGCCGAGGGCGTCGGCAAGGGCGAGGACATCGCCAATCGGATCACCGCTTCCAGCGGCATCGACTGCCGGGTCACGGTGCTCGGCCACATCCAGCGCGGCGGTTCGCCGACGCATAACGACCGCATTCTCGCGAGCCGCCTCGGCGACTTCGCGGTGCGCCGCTTGATCGCCGGCGATTCCGGCAAAGCGTGCGGCGTCATCCAGAACGAGCTCGTCGCGACCGACATCGAGAAAGTCGTCACGACGAAGAAGCCGTTCAACAAAGAATTGTACGATTTGGCGCTTCGCTTGTCGCAATAACAAGTCAAAGCCCGCATAGCCGATGGAACCATCGGTTATGCGGGCTTTTCGTCGTCTGACGCCTTGCGCGAACGGGCAAGAAGGGACCACACCGCCGGCGGTTCGCCTTCGGCGGGGTAGACGTTGGCGTAATCGATGAGCACGATGCGCTTCCCGCGATGGAGGCGAATGTTGCCTCGCTTCGGCCTGCCGTTGTTCCGGCCCACGATATCGGAAATGCGAAGGCCTTCTTCGAAGAAGAAGCGCTCCAAGATGCGGCGAAGCTGCCGTTCGAACTTTTTCTTCTTAGGCACGCGGTCCGTCACCCGTTTCATGACGAGCCACCCGTGCCCGGCTTCGACGATCGGGCACAGATGTTTCCTAAGCCCCGACGGGCTGCGGCGAAACAAATCTTCCTCCCGGGCGTTGCAAGCGATGCCCTTAGCGACTTTCGCGACCTTCAAAATCGAGCCGTCTTCCAAATCGAAGACCGCACGGTGCTTGCCGGCGCCGAGCAGCGAATACGGCAGCTCCAGCTTGCGCAGCATCTCGTCCTCCGCCGCCGGGCCGCCGCCGTCCGCCTCCAATTCGCGGATCCAAGCGTCGATCTTCGTTTTGTCGCGCAGCGATAACCGGGACTTCACGCCGACCGCCTCCTTTTCTTCTTAACATATGAAGGCGATTTCTCGGCGGCAACGTGCGCGTATCACGGGCTCTTCATAATAAATTCATAATCGTCTCGGAACAGCCGGGCCCCCGACAGGGTGACGAAGATCGGATTGAAAGCGTCTAAAGCCCCGACGTGATCGAGCTGCCCCGCATGACGGCGCCTGGCGTACACCGTGGACCGGGCGTGCAGGGCGCGTTCGAACTGCATGTCCGTCTGCAATCGTTTGACCATGCGTTGATCTCCCCCCGCCGCTTAGGGTTGCCCAGGGGAGAGGAGAATACGCATGCGCAGGCACCCCCGATTACGCGGGACGGCGGCTCGACTTCGGCCGGTCTCGGAACCCAAGCTCGTACCTCGCGCGGTACAGCGCGGTTCCGACGACGGCGAGCTCCGCGGCGGTGCCGGCGGCAAGCGCCAAAGGTCCGATCGCGCCGTTCCAATGCGGAGCGAGGATGACGAGCGGGAGGAGCAAGCTGACGGCGGCGACGGCGTTGGCGGCTTGCGACCATAAAAACACGTGCGTGCGCCGGTACAACATCAGGAATCCGTTGCCGAAATCGACCCAAGGCATCAGCAGCGCGAGCAGGCCGAACGCCTTCAGCACGCCGACCGTCGCTTCGAGCAGCCGGCCCGACAGCCCCATCGCTTCGGATAACAGGAAAGGGCCCGCCGGCGAGAAGGCGATCGCCGTCGTGAGCGCCGCGGGGGCGAAGGCGACGAGCCATTGAAAGCGGATGACCAGCTTCGGGGACGTCGGGTAAAAATTGAGCACGATTTGGTGGATGTACGTGAACACGCTCATGACCAAGTTGAATACGCTGGACGCCACGGCGAACGACGCGATCGACAGCGCGACGTCGACCGTCTTCCCGAGCAGCGCGTTGATCGCCGGCGGCACCGCGACGACGAGGAAGGAGGAAAGCAGCAGCGGCCGGTAGAAGCCGAAAACATGCCGCTTGGTCGCGATATCGTGTCCATCGAGTCGCTCAGGCAGCTTGCGCGTCAGCGTCCGTCCTTCCGCCCAGCAGACAGCGGCTTCGATCAACATGCCGACGGCGAAAATGAGACCGCCGATCGCGCCGCTCGTCACCGAATCGGTGCGAACGAAGTACCACGACAGCGCGACCATGCCGAACAAGCGGACGACCATTCCGATGGTGACCCATTTCGTCCGCATCTGGCTGATAATGACGCCATGGTACAGACAGCGTACGGCGGAGAAGACGCTTACCCACATCAGAAACTGGTAGCCGTGAATGATTTCCGGCACGAGCGCCGCGTCGGCGCCGTACGCCGACCGGAACAGCCAGGTGCCGAACGGCGTGTAGCAGATCAGGATGCCGAGCGCGACGACGGCGGCGATGAACAGCCGCGTGACGCCGGACATGGCGCGGAACGAGAGCGCGTCGCGGACGAGGGCGGAGCTTGTCTGCCGAAGCAGCGAAGACGGGCGCTCCGTCAAGCCGATCAGGCTCATACCGAGCGCGTACGTCGCGATGGCGATTTCCGGGCGAGCCGCTTGGGCCAGCGTCGCATGGATGATGGAATGCGTGATGGTGACGAGGCAGGCGGCGAAGCCGAGCGGCGCGAAGAAACGCAGCAGCGTTCCCATGGTCTGCCCGGCCGCCGCCTGGCGTTTCGCTACGGCTGCAGCGGCGGTGCGGCTCATGCGGGTTTCATCTCCTCAAGTTACTGCAAATCGTAATCGACGCCCTGCGTATAGCGGTTATTGGCGTTCCACAGCAAAAATTCGTCGACGCCGTTGTCCATTAGCGCCCGGATTTGCTCCTCGACTTCGCGCTTGCCGTACTTGATATACCCTTTCACCCAGGAAGCGGTGAAGTCTTGGATCCACGGGCGGATAATCGGCTTGAACGGGCCGAGCGGTTCGAGCTTCTCGTGCGTATCTTTCATCGCCCCGTCGATCGTGACGTACGGCGCAGCGTCGGGCACGGCGGACCCGAACCAGCCGGCCGTATAATGGCTCGGATAAATCATCGGGCAGATGACGTCGACGTATTTGGAAATCGCTTCGAAATCCTGCCCGATGCCCTCGGCGGCGGGCACCGAAGCGGCGTAGCCGAAGATGTCGACGGACACCCGCACGCCGAGCGGCTCGAGCTGTTCCCGCGCGTATTTGACGAAATCGGCGACGACTTCGATTCGTCGGCGTTCGTCTTTGTGATAATCTAAGATGTCCGCTTTCTTCTCGAATCCTTCGGGGAACCGGACGTAATCGAACTGGATTTCCTTAAACCCGAGCTTGGCGGCGTCTTTCGCGACTTGGATGTTGTACTCCCATACCTCTTTGCGGTACGGGTTGACGAACGCTTCCCCGCGTCCGTTCTTCCACACGGCGCCGTCCTGCCCCACGAAGCTGAGGTCGGGGCGAGCTTCCGCCAAGACGGAATCCTTGAACACGACGACGCGGGCGATCGGATATACGTCATGCTCGGAGAGCCGGCCAAGCAGCGCGGCGGGATCGCGGATAATGTTCTTCGCCGTTCCCCGCGCCGCGAGCTCCGGATCGGTCGTAGGGTACGTAATATAACCGTAATCGTCTTTCACGTCGACGACGAGGCTGTTCAGCTCGGTGTCGTCGATGAGCGTCAGCAGCGTGTCCAGCCGGGCGCCTCCGGCGCTGTGGGCGGTCGCGTAAATGCCTCGAACCTTCGGGGCGTCCGGCTGCGGATCGTTCTTCTCGATCATCGGGATGCCCGACGAACCGCGCTCGGCGTGGACGGCCGCCTGTCGAGCCTGCTCCGCCGCTCGAATCCAATCGTCGAGCGTCGGCTGCGCTTCCGCCTGCGCGCCGCCGCCAAGCATCAGCAATAACGCGGCTACGATACTTTGCATAGTTGTCGCACTCCCCCATTCGCTCGCTTTCCCCATTATATGACAACGTTTGCATCGGGCACAGTGGAATTTGTCGCAAATGTTTGGAAACGGATGCCGCGCTTCTCATTTGTCCCCGATTGGAGTACGATGGATGGAAAGTTTAAATAGAGACGTTATCGGAAACGGAAGAGGGGAACCATGAAGCAATTGACCATCGTCAAGGCGGTGACCGCCTTGTATTACTGCTCGAATGCCGTGCTGCTGCCGTATTTGCCGCTGTACTTCGCAGCCAAAGGATTCACGACCGTGCAAATCGGACTGCTGCTGATGATCGGACCGTTCACGGCGATCGTCGCCCAGCCGATGTGGGGATACGTGAGCGATAAGTTTCAAACGGTGAAAAAGGTGCTCGCCTTGCTTTGGCTGCTCCAGCTCGCGTGCAGCGTCGGAGTGTTCGCGGCGGACGGCTTCGCGCCGACGCTGGTGTTTACGACGCTGCTCTACTTTTTTCTTATGCCTTCCAGTCCGCTCTTAGACTCGTTGGCGATCCGGGCCGCGGAAGAGGCCAAGGTCGGCTACGGATCGGTTCGGATGTGGGGATCGGTCGGCTTCACCGCGTTCGCGCTGTTTTCCGGAGCGCTGCTCGTCTGGATCGGGGGCGTCGGCGCTTTGCAATGGCTGTATTGGGGCGTGTGGGCGGCGCCTCTGCTGCTGCTGATCGCGCTGAAGGACGTCCGCATCGCGGCCCCGCCGGTGACGCTGCGTTCGCTGTCGGCCGTGGTGCGCAATCGGTCGCTGCTTTGGTTTTTGCTGCTCGTGTTCATAATGATGCTTCCGCATCGAATGAACGACGGCTTTCTCGGGCTCTATTTAAGCGATTTAGGCGCAAGCGACCAGATGGTCGGCCTCGCTTGGGCGATCGCCGCGATGAGCGAAATTCCGACGTTCGCCTTATTGCACCGGTACCTGAACAAAATTCACGAGTTGGCGCTCCTCGGAATCGTCGCAGCCTTGTATGTCGTCCGTTGGATCGCTTACGCGCTTGTGGACGACCCGATGCTGCTGCTCGCGATGCAAGCGAGCCACATGCTCACGTTCGCAGTGTTTTGGGTGGCCGGGGTCGCCTATGTAGTGCGCATCGTGCCGACGGAATTTCGATCCACCGGACAATCGTTGTTTTCCGCAGTGTTTATCGGCGTCACGGGGCTTGCCAGCGGCACGCTGGGGGGCTGGATCGAGGGCTGGGGAGGCTTCCAGAGCGCATACGGGTTCGGGGCGGCTGCGGCCGGCGTTGCGGGCGCCGCGTTCCTGTTGACGCATGCTGCGCAGCGCAGAGGGCGCGTCCGCGCGGAAAAGCCGTCAGGCGGCGCCTGACGGCTTGACTCTCTTGCGAGCGGCTGGATCGTTACGACGCCGCTTTGCGCATTTTGCGGTTTTCCGGAATCATTGTGTGGAACAGCAGCTCCACGGCCGCGACGCCGAGCGAAATCCAGAACGCTTCGCCGAGCGAAATGTTCCACAGCAGGAACGAGCCGACCATCCATACGTAAACGTAGGTTAAGCCGAAGTCGGCGATCGTGGCGACCCAGTTGTTCGTAGCCGGCAAAATGATTTTGTCGCCGATGAAATAGGCGATGACGCACAAGACGGTCGCGGCGAGCACGGCTTCCCAGAACGAAACGGTGCCGAACCAAAGCAGGAGCGGCACGACGATGATGCCGTTCAACAGCAGCTTCAATAAAAATTTACCCATAATGCTTTCGCCCCCTTAAATTTGTGGCATACGTTCATCGTTCCTCAAAACGAAGGGGGATATGCGCGATGGGGGCGAATGGACGAAAAAGCCGAATCCGGGAAGGATTCGGCTTTTATCGATTTATCTGGAGCCTTTCTCGTATGGAACCCCTGAAGCGAGCGGCGCGGTCGCGCGGCCGACGAAGGAGACGAGCACGAGCAGGGTGAGCGCGTACGGCAGCATCGAAATGATGTCCGGCGGCACATGGCCGAGGCCGATGTACGGCAGCAGGAACTTAATCGACGTCACGATGCCGAAGAAGAACGCGGCGGCGACGGCGCCCATCGGATGCCATTTGCCGAAGATGAGCGCGGCGAGAGCGATAAAGCCTTGGCCCGCGACTGTCGAGTGCGAGAAGCTGGCCGTCGTCGTCAGCGCCAGCGTCGCGCCGCCCATCGCGGCGAACGCGCCGCTCGTCAGCACCGCCAAGTAGCGGACGAGATAGACGTTCACGCCCGCGGTGTCGGCGGCCTTCGGATGCTCGCCGACGGCGCGAAGGCGCAGCCCCCAAGGCGTGCGGTACAAGATGTACCAAGTGACGAGCATCAGCAGCAGCGCGATGTACGTCGTCGGGTACGCCTCGAAGAACGCGTGGCCGAAGAACGGGATGTCCGACAGGCCCGGAATTTGCATCTTGGAAATCATCAATCCGGCGTTCCCGCTCGCGAGGTTCGGCGTTTGGCCTTGGCCGTTGAAAATCAGCTTCGTCAAGTACAAGCCCATGCCGACCGCGAGGAAGTTCAGGGCGACGCCGCTGATCGTTTGGTCGGCTTTGTACGTGACCGACGCGACGGCGTGCGGGAGAGCGAACAGCGCGCCCGCTACGATCGCCGCTCCGAAGCCGATCCACGGGGAGCCCGCGAAGTAGGCGACGACGGCGCCCGTGAACGCGCCGATCGTCATCATGCCCTCGATCGCGATATTGACGACGCCGGAACGCTCCGACCACAGCCCGCCGAGCGCGCCGAACATGAGCGCCGTCGCGAAAACGAGCGTCGTATGAATCAAGTCGCTTGCGATGTCCCATCCGCTCATGCGGCGCCGCCTCCTTTCTGTTTCCGTCCGCGGAAATATCGCGTCAACGGTCGAATAATGCCGCTGGCCGCGAGGAAGAAGATGATCAGCGCGATGACGATGTTCACCAGCTCCGGCGGGACGTTGGCGCCGAACTTCATCCCGGCTGCGCCGAACGTAAGGATGCCCATCAGAATGGCGCCGAGTACCGTGCCGAGCGCGGCCGTGCCGCCGATCATGGCGACCGCGATGCCTTGGAAGCCGTATCCCGGCGATACGCTCATGATGGACTGATAATGAAAGACGCCGAGCACTTCGATGGCGCCGGCGATGCCCGCGAACGAGCCGCTGATCGCCATGGCGCGCACGATGCTGCCGTTCACGTTCATGCCGGCATACTGGGCGGCGTGCTTGTTGAGGCCGACGGCCCGAAGTTCGAAGCCGCCCTTCGTTTTAAATAGGTAGTAATGAAACAGGACCGCGCAAAGCAGGGCGATGACGATGCCGAAGCTGAGCCGCGCGTTGTTGAACAGCTCCGTGACGAACGGGATGTTCAGGTACGCGGACTTCGCGATTTCGGCGGAACGCTGCTGCCCTTGCGGCACGAAAAACGTTTTATTGATGTAATTTACGAAGAACAGGGCGATCCAATTCAGCATGATCGAGGTGATGACCTCGTGCACGCCGCGTACGGCTTTCGCATAGCCGACGAGCGCGCCCCAGAACGCGCCCGCGAGCGCGCCGGCGATGACCGCCGCCGCCGCGTGCACGACCGGCGGCAGGAAGGTCCACTGAATGCCGACGTACAGCGAGGCGAGGGAACCGACCAGAAACTGCCCTTCGGCGCCGATGTTGAACAGCCCGGTCCGGAAGGCGAACGCGACCGCGAGACCGGTCAAAATCAACGGCGTAATTTGGCGAATCGTCTCGCCGAAGTTGTACATGCTGCCGAACGCCTTATCGAGCAGCGCGACGTACGCGGCGATCGGATCGTAGCCTCCGATCAGCATGATGACGGCGCCGAGCAAAAGCCCGATCAAAATCGAGAGGAGAGGCAGCAGGACCGCGTCGACATTGTTTCGTTCGTTCATTCGCCCGCAGCTCCTTTCGTCGTGCCGGCCATCATGAGGCCGAGCTCTTTCTCGTCCGTTTGCGACGGCTCCACGATGCCGATCAGCTTCCCGCCGCTGATGACGCCGATGCGATCCGACAAAGACATAATTTCCTCCAGCTCCAATGAGATGAGCAGCACCGCCTTGCCTTGGTCGCGCTGCTCCACCAGACGGCGGTGGATGAATTCGATCGCGCCGACGTCGAGACCCCGCGTCGGCTGCGCGGCGATGAGCACGTCCGGATTCGCGTCGACTTCGCGGGCGATAATGATCTTTTGCTGGTTGCCCCCGGAGAGCGCGCGCGCCTTCGTCTTTTCGTCCGGCGTCCGCACGTCGAACTGCCGGATCAGCTCCCGAGCCTTATCGTAAATCTTGGCGTACTGCAGTACGCCGGACTTTATGTAACTCGGCTTGTAGTAATCCTTAAGCGCCATGTTTTCCCCGATGTCGAAATCGAGGACGAGGCCGCGCTTGTGGCGGTCCTCCGGGATGTACCCGACGCCTTCCTCCGAAATGACGCGAGGCGACGCCCCGGCGATCGGCTTGCCCTTCAACAGCACCTCGCCGCTCGTCGGCTTCGCGATGCCCGTGAGCACCTCGACAAGCTCCTTCTGCCCGTTGCCGTCGACGCCCGCGATGCCGAAAATTTCGCCGGCGCGCAGCTCGAACGAGATGCCGTCGAGCGTTTTGACGCCGCGTTGGTCTTGCAGCGTGACGTTGCGCAGCTCGAGCAGCGTTTCGTCGTATTGAACAGGCTTCTTATTTACCTCGAAATTGACTTCGCGGCCGACCATCTTCGCGGCGAGCTCGTCCGGGTTGCTCCCGGCGACCGCGAGCGTATCTATCACTTTCCCGCGCCGGATGACCGTAACCGTGTCGCAAGCCTGCATAATTTCTTTTAATTTATGCGTAATAAGGATGATCGTTTTGCCGGAAGCGACCAAAGACTTCATGATGGCGAGCAGCTCTTGGATTTCCTGCGGCGTCAGCACGGCGGTCGGTTCGTCGAAAATGAGAATGTCGGCGCCCCGGTACAGCGTCTTCAGAATTTCGACCCGCTGCTGCTGGCCGACGGAGATGTCTTCGATCAGGGCGTCCGGGTCGACGGCGAGACCGTATTGCTCCGACAGCTCCCGAACCTTCTTCGCGGCCTTCCGCTGGTTCAAGTGAAAGCCGAATTTCGTCGATTCCGCGCCGAGCATGATGTTTTGCGTAACGGTAAAATTGTGGACGAGCATAAAGTGCTGATGGACCATGCCGATGCCGAGCTCGCCCGCGACGTTCGGATTCGAAATGACCGCCGGTTTGCCGTGGATGCGAATTTCGCCTTCGTCGGGCTGGTACAGCCCGAACAAAATGTTCATGAGCGTCGATTTGCCGGCTCCGTTTTCTCCGAGCAGGGCGTGGATGCTTCCTTTTTTGACGCGGAGGTTGATGTTGTCGTTCGCGACGATGCCCGGAAACCGCTTGGTTATACCGATCATCTCGACGACGTAGTTCGACGATTGGGTCATTCGGATTCACCCCTAAATACTGCAGTGTCGTATTCGAATCGAGAACCGCTGAGGTCATTGTAACGAAACAAAAAGGCTAGCGCAAACTAGCCTTTTCGTCGGTATGATTCGTTATGAAGCGGCGATTATTCTGCCGGCGTTTCCGGAACGACGATCTCGCCGGACTTGATTTTGTCGGCAAATTCTTGCACCTTCGCAAGTACGTCCGCCGGTACGTTCGGGTTGTTCTCCGGCAGGCCGACGCCGTTCTCCGCGATGCCGAGGCTGACGATGCCCGGCGCGAACGTCCCGTCGACGACCGATTGCGAAACGGTGATCATCGCTTGGTCGACGCGCTTCATCATCGACGTCAGCGTAATTTCGTGGCCGAACGTGATCGATTGGTCTTTGTCTACGCCGATGACCCATACGTCTTTGCCGGCTTTCTTCTGCTCTTGGGCTTCGTTGAACACGCCGTCGCCCGTCGCGCCCGCCGCGTGGAAAATGATGTCCGCGCCTTGGTTGTACATCGTCGCCGCCGCTGCTTTGCCTTGGTCCGCCGCCGCGAAGGAGCCCGTGTAGTTCTCGATGACTTCCGCATCCGGATTCACTGCCGCGATGCCCGCCCGGAAGCCGGCTTCGAAGCGCTGGATGACCGGAATGTCGATGCCGCCGACGAAGCCGATTTTGTTCGTCTTCGTCGTGAGGCCCGCGACGACGCCGACGAGGAAGGAGCCCTCATGTTCTTTGAAAGTTACGGATGCGACGTTCGGCGCGTCGACGACGCCGTCGATGATCGCGAATTTCGCGTCCGGGTTTTGGTTCGCGACTTCCAGCATCGCGTCCTGCAGCAGGAAGCCGATGCCCCATACGAGGTCCCATTGCTCTTGTATGAATTGGTTCAAGTTCGGGACGTAGTCGGAGTCTTGCGCCGATTGGAGGTAATCCACCGTGACGCCGGACGTTTGCGCGAACTCTTGAAGACCTTCCCATGCGCTTTGGTTGAACGAGTTATCGTTGACGCCGCCGAAATCGGTAACCATGCCGATTCGGATGTCGCTCTTCGCCGGCTCTTCCGCAGGCGTTTCGGCCGGAGTTTCCGCCGCAGGCGTTTCTTCCGCGGGCTGCTGTGCGCCGCCGCCGCCGCACGCCGCGAGCACTACTGCCGCCAGCGTGAAAATCATGAACATGGAAAGCCACTTTTTCATTGAGCTCGTACCCCCGATAAGTATGAAATTTGGTGGAACCGATGCGAACACGCTACGTCCATCATTTGCTATTATGTAGGAAAATATGCGAAATGGCGGGGTCCGTCACACCTCCCGGTTCGACGAGTACCTAGGACTTAGTACGAAGTTGCACGGTTTTATACAGTGGTTATTATACTATACTTTTTTGCTTTGACAAGTTCTGGTTTTCGACAGGAATCGAGATAAATCTTACATGAATTACGAATGTTCTATGTTAAAGATTCCAAAATGTTCGTCTTTTCCAATTTAAGGGCTTTATTTTTACGCGTAAAACGCCGTCTTCGTCGGAAAACGGCGTTTCGTTCGAAAGTCCTTATTCTCTGCGAAACAGTCCCATGACTCCGACCGTTTCGACCATATTGACGAAAGCGTTCGGATCGACCTCTTTGACGATGCGCAGGAGCGGCTGCAGCTCATAACGGGTCGTGACCGTCATAAGCAAATGGTTCTCGGTTTGGGAGAAGCCGCCCTGCGATTTGACGACCGTGACGCCGCGAGGATATTCCAAAAGCCGCCGCAGCAGTTCGTCCTTCCTCGCGGATACGATGAAGGCGGTGATCTTGACATGGCGCGTGTGGATGACGTCGATGACTTTCCCGGTGACAAAGATGGAGATCATCGAATATAATGCCAAATCCCAATCTCGTTCGGTCAGCCCGAGCGCGAGGATGACGACTCCGTTCAAGGCGAATAAAACGCCCCCTAACGGGAAATCGTACTTGCGCAGCAAGATGGAGCCGATAATGTCGAAGCCGCCGGTCGAGCCGCCGGCGCGAAACGACAAACCGGTGCCGAGGCCGACGAGCACGCCGCCGAACACGGAAGCGATCGTCGGGTCTTGATTGAATCGCGCTTCGGGAATCCACTGCATGACAAAGACGGTCGCCGCGACCGACAAGAAGCTTAGCGTTACGAAACGCTTGCCGATTTTGACCCACCCCCAAATAAACAGAGGCAGGTTCAGGGCAAAATAAAGCAACGCAATATTGCTTTGCGTGAGGTAGCCGACCAGCATCGAAATGCCGGATACGCCCCCGCTCAGCAGCTGGTGGGGGATCAAAAACGCGTTAAAGCCGAACGCGATCGACGCCGCGCCGACGACGATCGCCGCGCAATCTTGCGCGGTCCGAAGTCCTTTTGTCACCTGATTGTCACCTCTAAAATTAGTATGGGACGATTCGGTTCCAGGCAAACTGGAATTGAAAAGTTTTCATATGCTATAATAGGGGTCATATTCTTAAGTGCGCTAGTATTTTCCATTTGGGAAAATGCTTTTATTTCGGGGTGTGGTACCCGGATTCGAAATGTGCGGCTCGATTGAACAACCTGCGGTGTCTGGTCTGAAGCGGCTTAAGAGTATCGTTTCGTAAGACCATTATGGTTAAAGGAGTTTGAAGCAGATTTGAAAACATTCAGCGAATTCGGCCTAGAGGCGAAAGTCCTCAGGGCCATCACGGAGATGGGCTTCGAAGAATCGACCCCGATCCAGGAGAAGGCGATTCCGATCGCCTTGGAGGGGCGCGATTTGATCGGCCAAGCGCAAACCGGTACGGGCAAGACGGCAGCGTTCTCCATTCCGATTATCCAAGCGATCGACCCGTCCGAAGAGAAGGTTGCGGCGCTCATCATGTGTCCGACGCGGGAGCTCGCCATTCAGGTCGCCGAGGAAATCGGCAAACTGGCGCGCTTCAAGGGCATACAGACGCTTCCGATTTACGGGGGACAGGACATCGGGCGGCAAATCCGGGCGCTGAAGAAGCGTCCTCAGGTCGTTATCGGTACGCCGGGACGTCTTCTCGATCATATTAACCGCAAAACGTTGAAGCTCGAGGACGTTCGTTACGTCGTGCTGGACGAAGCCGACGAAATGCTCGACATGGGCTTCCTCGAAGATATCCAAACGATTCTGAGCTCCGTTCCGGAAGAGCGCCAAACGATGCTGTTCTCGGCGACGATGCCGCCGAACATCCAAAAGCTCGCGCAGCAGTTCCTGAAAAATCCGGAGCACGTCTCGGTCATTCCGAAGCAAGTGAGCGCGCCGCTGATCAACCAGTCGTACATCGAGGTGCACGAGCGCAGCAAGTTCGACGCGCTGTGCCGCTTGCTCGACATGGAATCGCCGGAGCTCGCGATCATTTTCGGCCGGACGAAGCGCCGCGTCGACGAGCTGGCCGAAGCGCTGCAAAAGCGCGGTTACTCGGCTGACGGTCTGCATGGCGATTTGTCTCAGAACATGCGCGACGCCGTGATGCGCCGTTTCCGCGACGGCAGCATCGACGTGCTCGTGGCGACGGACGTCGCCGCGCGGGGTCTTGACGTATCGGGCGTAACGCACGTGGTCAACTTCGACCTTCCGCAGGATCCGGAATCGTACGTCCACCGGATCGGCCGGACGGGCCGTGCCGGCAAAGAAGGCACGTCGTGGACGTTCGTGACGCCGCGGGAGATCGATCACCTGCACTTCATCGAGCGCGTAACGCGCCAAAAAATCGCGAAGCGCAACGTACCGTCGATGGCGGAAGCGATCGAAGGCAAGCAGAAGATCGTGGCGGAGCGCATTATGGAAATCGTGCAGAACGAAGATTTCAACGAGTTCAAAGGCACGGCGATTCAGATGCTGGAGCAGTTCGACAGCGTCCACTTGATCGCGGCGGCGATGAAGCTGCTGACGGGCGGCGAGAAGAAGGACGTCGAAGTCGCATTGACGCCTGAAGAGCCGATTCGCGCGAAGAAGCGCAAGCCGGACATCCGCGGCTCCGGCCGACGCGTCGGCGGCTACGGCGGCGGCGGTTACGGCGGCGGGCGCTCCGGCGATCGCCGTCCGGGCGGCGGCGACCGCGGCGGCGAGCGTCGTTACGGCGGCGGCGAGCGCGGCGGCTACGGCGGCGGACGCGGCGGCTACGGCGGCGGCGAGCGCGGCGGCTATGGCGGCGGCGGGCGCTCGCGCCCGGTCGGCGCAGGCGCCGGCGCGCGTCGCAGCGACGAAGGCGGCGGCTCGGCCGAGTAATCGCGCAATAGGGACCGTCCCGGGGAAACCCGGGGCGGTTTTTTGTTTGCGCGATTGTGTGTGGGCCGCGGGCGCGCTGCCGCCTCTGCCGCTCGCACGCCCGCCGCCGGGCGCCGCCCGCGGCGACCGCCCAAAATCGGTGCTGTTCCGCGCGAACAGCCCCAAGCTTGTGCGGTCGCGCCGCCGCCTCCGCCGCTCGCGCGCCCGCCGCCGGCCACCGCCCGCGGCGACCGCACAAAATCAGTGCTGTTCCGCGCGAACAGCCCCAAGCTTGTGCGATCGCGCTGCCGCCTCCGCCGCTCGCCGCACCCGCCGCCGGCCACCGCCCGCGGCGACCGCACAAAATCAGTGCTGTTCGGCGCGAACAGCCCAAAGTTTGTGCGGTCGTGCCGCCGCCGTCGTCGCTCGCGCGCCCGCCGCCTCCGCCGCTCGCGCGCACGCCACCGGCCGCCGCCCGCGGCGACCGCCCAAAATCGGTGCTGTTCCGCGCGAACAGCCCAAAGTTTGTGCGGTCGCGCCGCCGCCTCCGCCGCTCGCGCGCCGGTCGCGCCGCCGCCTCCGCCGCCGAAACCCTGCGTCGGACAAGGCTTTCTCAATTTCCCTTTGTTTTCGGACGAACCGATGTGTATTATAGAAGAAAAAGAACAGCCGCCTTAATCGCCGTCATGTAACCGAATTCATGATGGGTGCGGCTGCGGTCAGGAGAGGTTGCTTCGTGGAATTTCGCGGACTGATGGGCGGCTTTTATCGCATCTCGGAATGGATCATGCGCTTATCGGTGACGAACGTACTTTGGATTTTGACGGCGTTTCCGGTATTCGTGCTCATGCTGCCGTTGTTTATGGCGGAGAGCGAGCAGCAAATTCAGCAAATCTTTTTCCTCATCGCGGTGCTTTCGCCGTTTACGCTCTTCCCTTCGACTTCGGCGATGTTCTCGCTGGCTCGCAAATGGGTGATGGGGGACGGGGACGTTCCGCTGCTGAAGACGTTTTTCCGCTCGTATAAGGAAAATTATTTGCAAAGCATGATCGGCGGCCTGCTGTTTATGGTGCTGCTCGCGGTGCTGTTTTTCAACTTCCGGTTCTACTCGGGGTTGGAAGGGTATGCCGGATTGCTCGCGTATTTGTTCATTGCGCTCTCAGTAATGACGCTGCTCGCCATGTTTAACTTCTTCTGCATCGTCGTTCACCTCCATATGAAGACGCTGCAGGTCGTGAAGAACGCGTTGCTGATTACGATCGGGCAGCCGGTCCGTTCGCTGTTGATCGGCATCTCGAGCTTCGCGGTGCTGTATATCAGCTTGACGCAATTTACGTTCCTGCTCCCGTTCTTCACGGGAAGCTTGATCGCCGTCGTGACGTTCTGGCATTTCCATAACGGATTCCGCAAAATCGTGACGAAGCAGGAAGAGCTGGAAGCGAAGCGAGCGGAAGAAGCCGAGGCGCAAAACAGCGCGGAGCCCGAAGCGGACACGTCCGAGGAACGTAAGTCTTAAAGGAGCATAGCAATAGCCTGAAGAATTAGCCGGCCGAAGGGCCGGCTATTTTTGTCCAAGTAACACTGCGTCTCGCCGGGGCAAATCGCCCAAAAGGAAAATCTGCCGGGAAGTTCCGTTTACTTTCCCTGCCGTTGAGGATATAATAACAATACAACAGCCTGCGATGTACGTTGAGGAATATTTGTTTTGAACCAATGATTGTTTCCCGGGAGTCTCATATGGACGTTGTAGCTGGCATGCCCTCGCGAAGGGACGTCAAAAGCACGCTGCGGACACCCACCTGCCAAGGCAGGTTTCGAAACAAATTTCCAACGGCATAGGCGGGTTTTTGTGTTTTCAATGAACCCCCTGCATAAGAAGCGTTGCCCGCTCCATACTAAAGAGACGAATCTCAGTCTCTGGAGGGCGAACGCATGCATAAGCAAGAACGCATCCGGCGGCCGAGAGGCCGCCTTTTTTGGCTGAAACCGGCGATGCTCTTCGCGCTGGTCGCCGCGATCTTCGTCGCCGCGCCGCAGCCGGGCCTTACGTTCTCGGAATGGTATTGGATCATGGAGCAGGGCGACACGGGCGACGACGTGGCGGAGCTGCAGTCGCGCCTTAGATTTTTGGGATTTTACGGGGGAGAGGTCGACGGGCAGTTCGGCGGCGGCACGCGCCGCGCGGTCGTCGGCTTTCAGCGGGAATTCGGACTGTCGGTCGACGGTCGAGTCGGACCGCAGACGAAACTGCGGCTTGCGCGGGCGACGAAAAACTGGAACAGCTCGTACATGGCGGACTATTACCGCGGCGGAGGGGCTCGGCGGACGGCCGCAGCGCCGCTGCCCTCCGGGACGGGAGGGTTCAGCGACGAGGATATCAAGCTGCTCGCGCGAACGGTGCACGGCGAGGCGAGGGGGGAGCCGTACGAAGGTCAGGTCGCCGTCGCGGCCGTCGTGCTGAACCGGCTGACCAATCCGGCGTTCCCGCAGACGGTGGCCGGCGTCATTTTCCAGCCGGGGGCGTTCACGGCCGTCGACGACGGACAAATTTGGCTCGAGCCGAACGCTTCGGCGTATAAAGCGGTAAGAGACGCCCTTAACGGGTGGGATCCTTCTGGGGAAGCGATGTATTATTTCAACCCCGCGACGGCGACATCGAAGTGGATTTGGAGCCGGCCGCAGATCAAGCGGATCGGAAAACATATTTTTTGCTTATAAAACCCCCAAGAAAGCGTTCTTTTCCACAATCCGGTTTGCCGTTATCAGTCAAGTAGTGGTAAGATGGTAACAGCGGTTTTGGCAACGGGATGCGGAGATTCAAGGGGGGGAACATAGTTTTGTTAAAGAGAACGCTCATCGGACTGATCCGCAGTCACGAGCAAACGGGAGAAAAAGCGACCCGGCCTGAGTTGAAGACCAGACATTACAAGCTATCCCGCGATAAGCTGTGGGATGAAGTGATTTCCATCTTAAAGAAGAAACCTGGTTACAAAGTGCTCCACGAAGTGAAAAGCGTCGGCGAGATCGTCTTGGAAAAGCGCACGGTCACCGGACGCGTCCAAGATATTACGCTCACCGTATTGGCGTTGAATCCGCTTCAGTCGGCCGTCGATATTTATTCGGCATCCCGCGGCTCGCTCGGCGATCTCGGTTCCAATTACCGCACGATTCTCGACATCTACAAAGCGCTGGACCAAAAGCTGGCTCAGTATAAAATAACCCATTAATAAAGAAAGCAGCGGGCCGCAAGGCTCCGCTGCTTCTTCGTTTCCTGAGCGATTAGACCAACGCGCGAACCGCGTCGAGCGCCGCGTCGTAGTTCGGGTGCTCCGTCATTTCTTTCAGGTACTCGACGTATGTAATCTTGTCGTTTTGGTCGATGACGAAGATCGAGCGCATCAACAAGCGGAGTTCTTTGATGTGAACGCCGTATGCGTCGCCGAAGGATACGTTCTTATAGTCGGACAGCATGGTCACCTTGTCGATGCCGGCTGCGCCGCACCAGCGCGCTTGCGCCATCGGCAGGTCGTTGGAGATCGTGATGACCGCGACCGAGTCGCCGAGTTTCGCGGCTTCTTCGTTGAAACGGCGCGTTTGCGCGTCGCAGACGCCCGTGTCGATCGAAGGAACGACGCTGATCAGCTTTACTTTGCCGGCGAAATCCTTCAAGGACGCCGTTTCGACCAAGCTTTTGTTCACCGTAAAATCGGGAGCTTGGTCCCCTGCCTTCAATTCCGGTCCGATCAACGTGATCGGGTTGCCCTTCAGCGTGGCCGCTCCGGTTCTTTCGGTTGCCATTGCTAAATTCCTCCTCATCGCATTTCTTCTAAACACCTCTTATATTATATAATGGTGGGAAAGGCAAAGTCCAACGCCTGGAAGGGGAGCAACATGTTTCTACGGTACGAAAGCTTTCGCGAATACATCCGGTTTTACCCCGTCAATACGGTCGTTCTGGCGCTGCTCGCCGCGGCGCATGCCGGCTTCGCGCTGTACGCCTGGATGACCGGCACTCCGGCTTGGGCGCTCAAGCAGGAATACGGCGGCTTCCTGCTTGTCCGGGAAGCGGACATCATACCCGAATACTGGCGTTATATCACCTCGGTATTTCTTCATGCGGACTTCGGGCATTTGCTGTTCAACGCCTTCGCCATTTTCGTCTTCGCGCCGCCGCTCGAGCGCGCGCTCGGTTCGTTCCGCTACGCGGCGCTCTTTTTGTTTTCCGGCATCATGGGCAATATTTTCACGAATTTCTACGCAGGTCCGGTGGCGTCCGTCGGCGCGAGCGGGGCGGTCTACGGCGTATTCGGGGCGTACGTGTTTTACATGCTGTTCCGTAGAGGCGCGCTCGATTTCGCGTCCAAGCGGACGCTGCAAACGATGCTGATCGTGGGCGTCCTATATTCCATAGCGATTCCGCAAATCAACTATTTCGCGCACCTGGGCGGCTTCGTCGGAGGACTGGTCATGAACGCTTTGTATACTTGGGTGCTGCACGGAAGGACGCGTTAAGATGGAGCTTCGGCAGTTGCAATATTTCGTCACCGTCGCGCGCATGGAACACGTTACGCACGCGGCGGAATCGCTGCGCGTCGCCCAATCGGCGGTAAGCCGGCAAATTCACCAACTGGAGCAGGAGCTCGGCGTTTCGCTGTTCACTCCGAAAGGAAGAAATCTGCAGCTTACGCCGGCGGGAAAGCTGTTCCTGCGGCGGGCGGAGGCGATCCTGACCGATCTCGAGCGGGCCGTGCTCGACTTGCAGGAGTTTCTGAACCCGGAGGCCGGCGAGATCCGCATCGGGTTTCCGCACAGCTTGGGCATTCACCTGCTGCCAAGCGTCATCGCCGAATACCGGAAGGACCACCCGAACGTTAAGTTCGTGCTGAAACAGGGGACGTATCACGTGCTTATCCGCGAATTGCTCGAAGGCGAAATCGACTTGGCGTTCATCTCCCCGTTCCCCGAAGATCATGACGATGTCGAAGGGGAGCTGCTGTTGTCGGAGGAGCTTCGGGTCATTTTGCCGGCCAACCATTTGCTGGCGCAGTATACCTCGATTCGGCTGGAGCAGCTGAGGGACGATTCGTTCGTCATGTTCAGCGAGGAGTATTCGCTCCGGACGATCGTGCTCGAGGCTTGCCGGAAGGCGGGCTTCGTGCCGCACGTCGGGTTCGAGGGGGAGGAGACGGACACGATCCGCGGGCTGGTGGCGGCCGGACTGGGCGTCAGTCTGCTGCCGGAGATGGCTCTGATCGAGACAAGCCCCATGATGCCCGTCAGTGTCCGGGTGACCGAGCCGCAGGTGCAGCGGACGATCGGCCTCATTCGGAGGCGCGGGGAGAAGCTGCCGCTTGTAGCGGAAGTGTTTCGCAGCTACGTAGTCGATTATTTTGACGGCAAAAGCCGCCTGCCCTAATAAAGGGAGGCGGCTTTTTGGTTTTCGTAACGTTATTCTTCGTTGTTGCTGCCCATGAAGATCATGATGAACTTGATCAGCTCAAGCAGCGAGATGAGCGCGGCGGCCACATACGTCAGCGCAGCGGCGTTGAGCACTTTGGCGACGCCCCGTTCTTCTTCGTTCGAGATGAAGCCTTCGGAGATCATCAGTTCCCGCGCGCGGGAGCTGGCGTTGAACTCGACCGGCAGCGTAATCAGCTGGAACGCGACGGCGGCCGAGAAGAAGATGATCCCGAGCAGCACGAGGTTCATGGCGCCGAAGATGAAGCCGGCGATCAAGAACAGCGGCGCGACGCCGGACGTAATGTTGACGAGCGGGAACATCCGGTGGCGCAGCACGAGCGCCGGGTACGAAAACTTATGCTGGATCGCATGGCCGACTTCGTGGCACGCGACCGAGACGGCCGAGACGGAGCTTTGGTAGTACACCGGCTCGGACAAACGGACGACGCGGTGGATCGGGTCGTAGTGGTCGCTGAGCACGCCGCGCACCGGCTCGATCGGCACATCGTGCAGGCCGTTGTTGTCGAGCATGCGGCGAGCGGCTTCATAGCCGGTCAGTCCGCTGCTGATGCCGACTTCGGACCAGCGCTTGAACGTGCCTTTGACGCGGAACTGCGCCCAGATGGAAACGCCGAACGCGATCAAGATGAGAAAGTCCATTGGGTGGAAAAACATGTGTTGTACCTCCGTTTCGATTAGTAACAAGAGTGCGTAGAGCCATGGGAGCCGTTCAGCCGAGAGGACCTTTGCCGAGAAGGAGCAGCAGCGCTTCGATGCAAGCGGCGGTTTGGGGCGACAAGCGCCTCAGCAAATGTTGGGCTTGCTTCGGCTTCAGCTGCTCCAAAATCGGAGCGATCGCCTTCGCTTCCCGCTCGAGCTGCATCATGTGCAGCTGAAGCGCCGTCAGTCGTTCGGTCACGGCTTCGTCGGCCGCGGCTTTCCCTGGCAGCAGCAGTCTCTTGATTTCTTCTAATGAAAGCTTCTGCTTTTTCAACCATTCAATACGCTTGAGCTGCTGCAAGGTTTCAGATCCGTATAGGCGATAGTTGGTCGTCGATCGCTCGGCCGGCGCAATCAATCCGATTTTCGTGTAATAGTCGATGGTTCGGGGGCTAACCTCACATAATGCGGCCAGTTCGCCGATCTTAAAAAGCTTTCTATCCCCACCTGAATCACCTCGCTTTATTTCGCAATTTCGTTTCTATATATATGATAGCGAACGCCAAAGCATACAGTCAAACGTTATGGTTTCATCTCTCGAAGAAAAAGCGGCAATCCCCTCGCCTTCGAACGGCGCTGCACCGACAAAATGTAAAAAAAATTGACACAACGAGGCGAAAAACCCTTGTAGATAAAGGACAAATTCAATCCATGTTAAGTTTTTGATGTTTTTGAAAAAAAGTATTGTCAACGAAAGGCATCCTGACTATAATGACATTAAGGTTTTCAAAACGTGTTAGATAAATTAACACAAACGAGGAGTGGTCAGTTTGTTGAAGAAGGTACTTATGGCAGTAAGCGCGATGGGCATGCTTTTCCCGACGCTCGCGTTCGCGTCCGAAGGACCGTCGAGCACGGTGCTCGATATGGGCCTCAACACGATTTGGCTCATGCTCTCCTTCATCCTTGTGCTCCTGATGCAAGGCGGCTTTATTCTTCTCGAGACGGGCTCAACGCGCATGAAGAACGCGGGTCACGTCGCAGGCAAAACGATTTTCACGGTCGGCCTCGGCACGCTGGTGTTCTGGGCGGTCGGCTACGGCTTCATCTGGGGCGAAAATTCGGGCGCGTTCATCGCGACGGGCAGCTTCTTCTTCTCCCCGCCGATCGGCGCGGAGGAAGGGTATCCGGCATCGATCGACTTCTTGTTCCAGCTGGCATTCGCGATGATCTCCCTTACGATCGCGTTTGGCGGATTCGCGGAACGTGCGAAGCTGTCCGTCTACGTGCTGTTCTCGATCTTGTTCACCGCTCTCGTGTATCCGGTCATCGCGCACTGGATTTGGGGCGGCGGCTGGTTGACGGGCCACAAGCAGGACTTCGCGGGTTCGACGGTCGTTCACTTGACGGGCGCCGCTGCGGCTCTCGCCGCTACGATGCTGCTCAAGCCGCGGATCGGCAAGTTCAACAAAGACGGCACGGCCAACGAAATTCACGGCCACAACCAAGTGTACACGGCTCTCGGCGTATTGCTTCTGTGGGTCGGCTGGTTCGGATTTAATGCAGGTTCCACGTTGTCCGTAGGCGACGGCTTCCTCGGTTACGTCGGGTTCACGACGATGATCGCGACCGGCGCAGGCGCCGTCGCGGCGATGTTCACGTCGTGGCTCTCCTCCGGCAAAGCGGATATCGCGACGATGCTGAACGGCACGCTCGCAGGTCTCGTCGCCATCACCGCGTCCTGCGCGTTTGTAGAGCCTTGGGCGGCAGTCGTTATCGGTTTGATCGCCGGCGTATTGGTATACGCAAGCATGAAGATGTTCGAGAAGCTGAAAATCGACGATCCGATTTACGCTTTGTCCGTACACGGCGTGGTCGGTATTTGGGGCACGCTGTCCAATGGCATCTTCGCGGCGCCGCACCTCGTCGAGCGCGTCGGCATCGGCGAAGCGGGCCTGCTCTACACCGGCAGCTTCAGCCAGCTGTGGGTACAGTTCTACGGCGTAGTCGTTTCCGGCGCATTCGCCTTCGTAGTGTCTTACATCTTGCTTCTCATTATTAAAGCGGTCGTCGGCCTTCGCGTTACGGAAGAGCAAGAAATCGTCGGCCTTGACCTCAGCGAGCACGGCGTTTATGGTTATCCTGAGCAAATGAAAAAGACGGTGAACGGATAATCGGGCGCCGAATATAGAGAGAAGGAGGGCGTCGTTATGCGGCAGTGGGAAGAGATAGAGCGTGAGGTGCGGCAAGCCGCGGATACGGCGGCATTGCGGTCGCTCAGAGACGACGTCCACCGCGCATTCGACGCCTCCTCGGCGGAGGCCGGCGGCGCGATCGAGCCGGTCAACCGGCTCCACGACGCCTTCATCCGCCGAACGTTAGCTTTGACCGAAGAACGGGTACGAACGTCCTTGCCGGGCGTTCCGCCCGTTTCTTCGTTTGCGGTGCTGCTATTCGGCAGCGGCGGACGGCGCGAACAGACGCTGTGGAGCGATCAGGACAACGGAATCGTGTACGAAGCTGCGGAAGGGGTCGAATCGGAAGAGGCGGATGCGTATATGGCCCAGCTCGGCGACGCCTTCCGAACGGCGCTGGAGGAGGTCGGGTACCCGCCCTGCGAAGGCAACGTGCTCGTGTCGAATCCGCAGTGGAGGAAGCCGGTCGGAGCGTGGCTCGACACGATGCGAGAGTGGTTCGCCCAGCCGGAATTCGAGACGGTGCGCCATCTGCTGATCGTGGCCGACGCGCGGCCGATTTACGGCGACGCGCGGCTGTTCGACGCGATGCGGGACGAATACGCCCGCCTCGTCGAAGCGCATCGAAGCACGATGCTGGCCCGGATGGCGCACAATACGCTCCGGTACAAAGTGCTCGTCGGCATCCTCGGCAATTTGCTGACGGAGCCGTACGGCGAAGATGCGGGCGGCGTCGACATTAAATACGGCGCCTACATCCCGATGGTGAACGCGATCCGGCTGCTGGCGATCGGTCATGGCGCGAACGGGAACGCCTCGACGCTCGAACGCATCCGTACTTTGCGCGAAGGCGGGTTCGTCGACGCCGAGGAGGCGCAGGCGTGGGAGGAAGCGTTCCGCGCGGTGCTTCGTTTCAGAGCTATGACGCCTTATCAGTTGGTGGACGGAAAGTACGGCACTCGAGGGATCTTGTCCGCGAAGTCGCTGACGAAAGAAGTGAGGCGCGAGTTGAAACGCTCGCTGCGCGTCGGTGCGGCGCTGCAGCGAAAGGTGAAGCGAACGTTCGGCACGGAGGGACACCGATGAAGGATCAGAACCGTCCCCCGCAGGGGATGTGGTCTCTATATAAGATGGGGGGCATCACGCCCGCCCTCAACTCCGTTTTCAATCCGCAAAACGCGCGCCAAATGGCGTTCATCCGCCAAGTGATGAAGCAGCAGCGGAAAGATTTCATCATGGACACTCCGCTCTCCGACATCGAAGTGGTCGTGTTCGATTTGGAGACGACGGGGTTCAACGCGAGCGGCGGCGACGAAATTTTGTCGTTCGGGGCGGTCGCGGCGAAGGGGGACGTCATCCGGGAGGAGGAGACGTTCTACACCCTTGTCAACCCGGAGCGGCCCATACCGGCGAACATCGTGGAGCTGACCGGCATCACGGAGGATGACGTCCGCGGGGCGCCCAGCGTGATGGAAGGCTTGCAGCAGTTTTTTGCATTCGTCGACAAGCGCATCCTGGTGGCGCACGCGTCGGCGCACGACCGGCAATTTCTGAACGCGGCGCTGTGGCGGACGTCGAAGGTGCATATGACGCACCGGGTGCTCGACACGATCATGATCGCCAAATGGCTCGAGCCGAAGCGGACCGATTATTCGTTGGACGCGCTGCTCGAAGAACACGGCATCCCGATCACGGTGCGCCACCATGCGCTGGAGGATTCGCTCATGACCGCCCGGCTGTGGGTATCGTTCCTGCGGCGCATTCGCGACCGGAACATCCAGACGCTCGGCGATCTGTATTCGTATCTCAGTCAGTCATGAAGAACCGAAAAACAAGCCCCCGAAGCGGATGAACCCGCGGTCGGGGGCTTGCTTGCGCCGTTCACGCTTTTTGAGGCTTGCGCGCGATATTCGGCTCCGGCCGAACTAGGAAGAAGATCAGCGCGAGCGCGATGGCCGCCAACGCCGACAGCATGATGAAGACGATGTTTTCGTTCTTCTCCATCAAGAAGCCGATCAGCGGCGGACCCGCGGCGACGCCAAGAAAGCGAAGGCTGTTGTAAATCGACGTAATCATCCCGCGCTGGCTTTTGTCGACCGAGCCCGTAATCATCGTGTTGAGACACGGGAGAAGAAGTCCGGTGCCGACGGAGCTGAGCGTGATGAGCGTCATGAAGAGCACAAGGTGCTCTTTGTTCCAAACGAGCGTAAGCCCGAGCGAGACGGTGGACAGCGCGAGGCCGATGTTCATGAGCCATCGCATAAGGGTGCCGTTTTTCTTAATGACGCTGCCCGTCGTATACGAGGTGATGACGAGACCGGCGAGCGGAATCGCCAGCACAAGCCCTTTCACGACGCCGTCCAAATTGTACGGCTTCTCCTCCAATATTTCCGACAAATAAAACAAAATGCCGAACAGCGTGAACAGCCCGAGGCTGCCGGCGAAAAACGACGTGACCAGCCAGCGTCCTTTCCCCTTGAAAATGCGGGCGAGCGAGTGGAGATATTCGCCGATCGGCTGCTTGGCGTTCGACTTCTCTTTCGGCTCTTTAATGAGGAAAATGACGGCGAGCAGCGACAGCACGCAAAACAGCGGGAACGCGAAGAACGCGGCGTACCAGACGATCAATGCGAGCGCCGCGCCCAGGATCGGGCTGACGACTTTGCCGAAGCCGTTCGACGCTTCCGTCAGACCGAGCGCCTTCGATTCCGTGGCGCCGTTATACAAGTCCCCGACGAGCGCCATGGCGATCGGCGCCGTACCGGCCGCGCCCAACCCCTGCAGCGCGCGGGCCCATATAACGACGTTGTACGACCCCCACACGGCCCCGAAGCCCGCAAGCACCCCGGCGGCCCCGTAGACGATCAGCGACGGGATGATGATCGCTTTGCGCCCGAGACGGTCGGACAAATAACCGACGACGGGAATGAACACGCCGGCGGTAACGGAAAACAGCGTGATGACCAAACTGCTCTTAAAGTCGCTGACGTGCAGCTCCCGCTGCATATCCGGTAAAATCGGGACGAGCATGGAGTTCCCGAGAACGAGCACGAGCGGAATGCTGGCGATGGCGATGAACTCCCACAGTTTACCCTTCGTTTGCGGGCCGCCTTTGTCGCCGCCGGCGCCGCGCTGTTTCGGTTTCGCCTGCTCGTCGTCATGCTCCGCGATTTGGCTTTCGAAGGAAATGTTCAGCTTGCGCGATTTCGCTTTTTCCAACCCGAATCGACCCCTCATCAAGCAGAATAATCCTAATGTGCCCGACGCCCGAACAAGGAATACGGGGAAAGCGATGGCAGAATAAAGGAGAACGAAGGGGTTGGAAGTCGAAAGCGAAAACGGGTATGATATGTAACGTAAGGAGGATGCTGCGGATGAAAAGAACGTTATTCGCGCTGGCGCTCGTCTTCGCTCTGGCGGGCATCGCGGTGATTCAGCAGTTCGCTTGGGCCGAGACGACCGCGCTGCCGACCGAGGAAGCGCCGGAGATCGGCTTTCTGGCGCCGAAATTCGAGCTGGAGACGCTTGCGGGAGACAAGCTGGGCATCGCCCGGGGCGAGCTGGAGAAGCCCGTCATCGTCAATTTCTGGGCGTCCTGGTGCGATCCGTGCCGGATGGAAGCTCCGATCTTGTCCGATCTCTACCTGAAATATAAGGATCAAGTCGAAATTTACGGCGTCAACGGCACCATGTACGACGACATGGCCTCCGTCGAGGCGTTCGTGAAGCAGTACAAATACGAATTTCCGATTTTGCTGGACCGCGATAACGAGGTGTACAAGTCTTACCGCGTGCTGGGATACCCGACGAGCTACTTCATCGACCGGAACGGCGTCGTCCGCGACGTCATCATCGGGCTGCCGGGGCACGAGGAATTCGAATCGCGCGTGAAACGATTGATCGAAGGGTAACCTAAAGGCCGCCGGCGGAGCTGATCGCTCCTGTCCGGCGGCCTTCGTAGTCATGCGGAGATGAAGTTAGTGATTGACGATGCCGATGCGCTCGGACCGCTCCTCGCGGTTTTCGATGACGGCCGGCCGGCCGATGAGCGCGTACCGGATGCTGTCGAGGATCGCTTCCCAGCTCGCTTCGATAACGTTCTCGCTGACGCCGACCGTGCTCCAGGTCGCGTCGAAATCGGACGACTCGATCAGCACCCGCACTTTGGCGGCGGTCGCGTCGCGATCGTTGATGACGCGCACCTTGTAGTCGGTCAGATGAATGTTGCGGATGTCCGGATAGAACCCCTCGAGCGCCTTGCGGAGCGCGTTGTCGAGCGCGTTCACCGGACCGTTGCCTTCCGCGGCCGTATACACCGTTTCGCCGTGGACTTTGACCTTGAGTATGGCTTCCGACGCGACCGGATTGTCGCCGATCTTCTCGACGAGCAGCTTGAACGATTCGATCGAGAACACATGCTCTTCCTTGTCGAACGCCTTGCGGATGAGCAGCTCGAGCGACGCGTCGGCGCCTTCGAATTGGTAGCCTTTGTGCTCGAGGTCCTTGATCGTTTGGATCAGGCGTTTCGTCGATTCGTTCTCCAGGTTGAAGTCGAGATTCAGTTCCTGCGCCTTGAACACCAAGTTGCTCTGGCCGGCGAGCTCGGAGACGAGCACGCGCTGGCGGTTGCCGACGAGCTCCGGCTGAATGTGCTCGTACGTCTTGGAGTGGCGCAGCACGGCGGATACGTGAATGCCGCCCTTATGCGCGAACGCGGCGCTGCCGACGTACGGCTGGTTGACCGGCATGCTGACGTTCGCGATTTCGCTCACGTACCGCGCCGTGTTCGTCAGCGTGCTCAGCTGCTCTTCGCTGATGACGCGGTAGCCGAGCTTCAGCTGCAAATTCGGAATGACGGAGACGAGGTTGGCGTTGCCGCACCGTTCGCCGACGCCGTTGAACGTGCCCTGAACCTGGCGCGCGCCGGCCTGCACGGCCGCGAGCGAATTGGCGACGCCGAGCTCGCAGTCGTTATGCGCGTGAATGCCGATCGGCGTCTTCATACGCGAGACGACGTCCTCGACGATCGCGGCGATTTCGCCGGGCAGCGACCCCCCGTTCGTGTCGCACAGCACGATCCAGTCGGCGCCCGCCGCTTCCGCCTTCGCGATCGTCGCGAGCGCGTATTCGCGGTTGTTCTTGTACCCGTCGAAGAAATGCTCGGCGTCGTAAATGACCTCGAGCCCTTGCGATTTCAAGTAACGGACGGAGTCGTAGATCATCGCTTCGTTCTCTTCGAGCGTCGTCTGCAGCGCCGTCGTCACTTGGAAGTCCCACGACTTGCCGAAAATCGTCGCGACTTTGACCCCCGAGTCGAGGATCGCCTGCAAGTTCGCGTCGTCCTCGGGACGGACGCCTTTGCGGCGGGTGCTGCCGAACGCCGTAATTTTCGCGTGCTTCAGCGGCAGCGATTGCGCCCGTTTGAAAAATTCGATGTCTTTCCCGTTGCTTCCCGGCCATCCGCCTTCAATATAATGAATGCCGAAGTCATCCAACTTGACGGCAATCTTTAATTTGTCCTCTACGGTTAAGCTTACTCCTTCGCCTTGCGTCCCATCGCGTAACGTCGTGTCGAAGATCGTCACTTGTTGCGGCATTCCGGCGTTCCTCCCTTGCTTTCTGGCTTACGAAGATGTGCGCATTTCGGATATTATAGCACGGTTTGGCAGAGTGCGGCACGTTTTTCTTATGCGCGCCGCAGCCTTGACCGCCATTCCCCCCGATTGTAAGCTGAAAGCAGCAAGGACGAATAGGGATGATACGTATGGCTCACGAGGAAGCTTACCCGAAAAACGGGAGAGTCGTATTGCATATCGATATGAACGCCTTCTATTGCTCCGTGCACGAGGCGGCGGAGCCGGAGCTGTACCGCGGCAAGGCGCTCGCGGTCGCCGGCAGCGTCGAGGCGCGCAAAGGCATCGTCGTCACCTCCTCGTATCCGGCGCGCGCGAAGGGGGTCCGCACGGGCATGACGGTGCGCGAGGCGCTGCGGCTGTGTCCGGGGCTCATCCTGCTGAAGCCGGATTTCGATCTGTACCGCAGCTATTCGCTCGCGTTCCTGCGCATCGTCGGCGACGTATCGCCGCTCGTCGAGGCGGTGTCGATCGACGAATGCTACGTCGATATTACCGGCTCGAAGCAGTTCGGCACGCCGGTCGAGATCGCGGAGGAGCTGCAGCGGCGCATCCGCGAGGAGCTCGGACTGCCGTGCTCGATCGGCGTCGCGCCGAACAAGCTGCTCGCGAAGACGGCATCGGACATGAAGAAGCCAAACGGGCTTACGGTGCTGCGGCTGCGGGACGTTCCGACGGCGCTGTGGCCGCGGCCGTGCGTGGAGCTGTACGGCATCGGAGCGAAGACGGCCGCGAAGCTCGAGCGGCTCGGCATCCGGACGCTGGGGGCGCTCGCCGAGGCCGACGAAGCGTTCCTCGTCGCTCATTTCGGCGCGAATGGGCGGTGGCTGAAGCGGGCGGCGAACGGGCGCGACGACGCGCCGGTGACGGCGGAGCGGGAGCAGGCGAAGTCGGTCGGGCATACGGTCACGCTGCCGGAGGACGTGACGGAGCCGGCGGAGGCGAAGCGCGTGCTGCTCAATTTGGCCGATCAGGTGACGCGCCGGCTGCGGCGCAAATCGCTCATCGCCGCCACCGTGCAAATTACGATTCGGCGGCCGGACATGCGGACGATCACCCGGGCGGTGACGCTGCCCGCGCCGACCGACGAAGCGGCCGTCGTTCACAAGGCGGCTTGCGCGCTGTACGACAAACATTGGCCGGACCGCTCGCCGATCCGGCTGCTCGGCGTCGCGTGCCAAAATTTGCGCGAGAGGCGCGAGGTGCCGCTGCAGCTCGATTTGTTCGAATACGAGGTGCAGCCGAAGCGGGCGGAGCTGACGAGCGTGATGGACCGAATCCGGGACAAATTCGGCGAGAACGCGATCCTGACGGCCGGCATGTTAGGCGACGACCCGTCGGCCCGCATCCGGAACAAGAAGGAGCGGGGCACGTCGCTGCAGATGGACCACTTGGACGGCGGAAGCGACTGACGCCGGGCGCCGATTCGGCCTCCTACGGGCGTCGGGAATGCCCGGGGGCGGGCCGGATCGGCCCCCGAGCGGCTTCGATCGCTCCCCGGCCTTGCCGCGCAAGCGTCCCGGGGAATTCGAACCGCGGAATATCGTTTGAATTTTAATCGTCGTTGTATTATGATGACTATTGAGGTTTCAACCAAGGGACGAGAATAGGGAGGAATTATTCATGGCAAAGTACACGTGGGTAGATAAAGATACCTGCATCGCTTGCGGCGCTTGCGGTGCGACTGCCCCGGATATCTACGATTACGACGACGAGGGTCTTGCCGAAGTCATTTACGACGGCGACAACAACCGCGGCGTCACGGAAATTCCGGAAGACCTCTACGACGATCTGCAAGACGCTTCCGACGGCTGCCCGACGGATTCGATCAAGGTCGCGGACGAGCCTTTCAACAACTAAAACGAACGACGTGGGTCGACCGGCCTACGAATTAGGAACCTTCCTTTGCTGGCAAGCAAAGGAAGGTTCTTTTTATTCATATTTTCATTGCGGACTCGTCTTTCAGGACGTAAAATGAGAATGGGCGTTTCCATATCTTAACGCCGATGGGTGGGAGGAACAAACGTGAAAATGGCAAAACGTTGGACGATGTACGCAATTATTTTTACCATGTTGTTCAGCATGTTCGGGGGGACGGCGTTCGGCGCATCGACCCGTTTCGCCTTGGTTACGGAGGTTGCCGGCACGGTCAAAGTGACGAAAGCCGGAGGCACCAAAGAAATGCGCGCCTTCACGGGCATGGGTCTGAACGAAGGCGACAAAGTGAAGGTCGAGAAAGGCAGCAGCCTCACCCTGAAAGTGGCGGATACCGAGGACGAGGTCGTGCTCGGGGAAAATTGGAACGGAACGCTCTCGAAGCTTAAAGCGAACGCGGGCGGCGGCACCGAAACCGCTCTGAAAACATGGACGGGCTCCATGTACAATAAAGTCGAGAAAATGGCGGGTTCCAGCACTGCTTATCGCGTCGAAACGCCGACCGCGGTGATGGGCGTGCGGGGGACGCACTTTATCCTTACCATCGACCCGATCACCGGCCTGCCGACCTTGATCGTCGCCGCGGGCCGAGTGGCGGCGGCGCCGACGGACGGACGGGAACCGACGTTGGTGCTGCCGGCGCAGCAAGTCGTCGTTTATCCGGAAGTCGATACGGACGCCGGGATCGGCTTCATCGATCCGAGCGCATTCGTCAAGAATGCCGACGACGAAGTCATCGCGAAGATGTTGTTGAACAAACAGCAGATCGACGAGGAAAACCGCGAGCTCCTCGGCACGCTCTCCCAAACCGGAGATCTCGGGGAATCCACGTTGAATTTGTCGGAACAAGAAACGCTCGATCGGTACAGGCAGAACGTTGATAATGCGCTCTATGCGGTCCTGCGAAGCAGTATGGAATCCGGCGTGATCAACGAGGAAGAAGCCGCCAGGATCGTGGAAACGGCGAACCAATTGATCCAGGATTCGCAGCGGCAATACGACTTGAACAATCCGGCGCCGGTCATCGACCGCACCGCGGGGGTAAGCCCAGCGGAAGAGGAACGGCGCCGGCAGGCGCTGCAGCAAGCGCAGCAGCAGGCTCAGCAGAAGCAGCAGCAGAAGCAGGAGACCCAGCAGCAAATTCAACAGCAAGCCCCTGCGGTCATTCAGCAAGTCCAAGCGAAACAACAGCAGCAAGTGCAGCAAAATCAGCAAGCCGCCGAAACCCGGACGCAGGAAGCGATCAACCGGTACCTGCAGACGCTTGCCCCGGATCAGCAGCAACAAGTGCAGCAGCGAGTGCAGCAGCGTCAAAATGAGCAAATCCAGCAGGAGCAAAAACGCGACACGACGACACAGCAGCCGACGACCGGCGCGGGAACCGGCGGCGGAGCCGCGGAGCGCCTTGCGACCACGACGACGGTGACGTCGACGAAATCGACGATCAAGCGGGGCGAAGCGGTCGTTCTGCGGGCGTCGGTGGCCGTCACCGGCGGTTCGCCGGTGACGACGGGCACGGTAACGTTCCGCCGCGGCACGACGACGATCGGCACCGCGGCGTTGAACGCATCCGGCGTGGCGCAGCTCGATGTGACGAACGCGCTCAGCCGGCAGCATTTGGCGATCGGCAGCAATGCAATCAGCGCGATTTACGCGGGATCCGATACGCTGCAGTCGAGCACGTCGTTCTCGATCGCGGTGAACGTCGAGAAGGCGGCGACGACGGTCGCGCTGAACGGGCCGACGGAGTCGACGATCGACAACCCGCTTCGCTTCTCCGCGCAGGTTTCCGTCCAATCGCCGGGAAGCGGCGCGCCGAACGGTACGGTGCAGCTGTACGAAGGAACGACGCTGCTCCAAACGAAGACCGTGGGATCGAACGGCGCCGTAGAATTCGACGAATTCAAATCGACGGGGCCGGCCGGAACGAAAACATACCGAGCGGTATACTCCGGCAGCGACGAGTATACGGGATCGGAAGATTCCAAATCCCACACGGTTAAGAACGCGGATCCGGGCACGCCGAAGGTCACCATCGCGAAATCGGCATCCGGCGCGGGAACGTTCACGCTGCAGGTGAAGCTCGACAATTTCACGGCTAAGCGGATTTACGGCATGCAGCTGCACTTCCTGAGCGATCAGAACGTCATGTATCAAGCGCCGGGCGCGGGGGCGAACGGTACATATTATGAAGAAACGATCTTCCAACAGCCGAACTATACGGCGGAGATGATTAAGAAGCAGGACGGCACCGTAAGCGGCGCGCCGAAGCGCGAGACGATTTACGCGCTGTCGCTGTTCGGCTCGGCGAGCGCGGTTTCCGCGGACGGCGACGCCGCGGCCGTCACGATCCCGTTCGCGTACACGGGAACCGGCGAGATCAGCCTCGTCTATGCGCAGTTCGTAGACGAGAACGGCGAAACGATCGCGGTTGCGGATTACAATTAATTCACTAGAACCCGACAAAGGAGTTCCTATGAAAACTTTACGAACGATTGGCATCGGCGGCTTGGCGGCAGCGCTCTTGTTCGGGGGAGCCGCTTCCGCAAGCGCGGCCATCTACTCGCCTGAAGGCCGCCCCTTGATCGAGACGTCCGACCTTGCCGGCTCCGGCGAATACGACGAATGGAACGGCGCAGCCGCGGAAGCGTCGTTCCGTCACCCGGCATCCGTAGCGGTCCTGAGCGACGGAACGGTGCTCGTCGCCGATACGGGCAACCATCGCATCCGGAAAATCGCAGGCGGCGAAGTGTCCGTCTTCGCCGGGACGGAAGTGTCCGTCCTGTTCGACGACGCCGGCCTGCCGACCGGCGCGCTGGAGGACGGCAGCAGCGAGCTCAGCTTCTTCTGGAGTCCGTCCGGGCTGGACGTCGACGCGAGGGGCAACGTATACGTCGCGGACAAGGACAACCACGCGATCCGCAAAATCGCGCGGGACGGTACCGTCTCGACGATCGCCGGCAACGGCGTCTTCGGCTTCCAAGACGGCTCCGGCGCGGAAGCGGCGTTCTACGCGCCTTCCGACGTGGCGGTCGCGAAGGACGGCACCGTGTACATAGCGGACACGCTGAACCACGTGATCCGCAAAATCGCTCCGAACGGCGCGGTCACAACGTTGACCAAAGCGTCCGATCGCGTCGTCCAGCCGATCGAAGGCCTCATCGAGGATAGCGGCGATTTCGCGGACGGTCCGATCGGGGAAGCGCTTTTCAACGAGCCGTCCGGACTCGCTCTGGACGCCAAGGGCAATTTGTTCGTCAGCGACACCGGCAACCAGCGCATCCGCTATATCGATTTCGCGGCGGGCACGGTGACGACGGTGGCGGGCGGCGGCGCGTACGAGGATAACGCGTTGTACGCGGAAGGGTTTTACGTGGACGGCCCGGCCGCGGAGGCTCGCTTCTTCAGCCCGAAGGGGCTGGCGGTCGACGCGGAGGGCGGTTTGTATATCGCAGACAGCTTGAACCACAGCATCCGATACTTGAAGGACGGCAATGTCGTGACGGTCGTCGGCAATGCGGCGGGCGATTACGGCAAAGCGAACGGCGTCGACGAACGGGCGCAGCTCGATCGTCCGACCGATGTCGCAATCGCTGCGGACGGCAGCTTGATCGTCGCCGACACGCTGAACGGCAAAATTCGCAAAGTAGAATTCTACGCGTTGCCGGCCGGTTGGACGAACAGCGGCTCGATTCGCGTGCTGTATAATAATGACGAGATTTCGTTCGACGCGCGTCCGGAAATTCGTTCGAACCGGACGATGGTGCCGGTTCGCGCGATCGCCGAAGCGATGGGCTATGACGTCGAGTTTCAGGGCAACGACATCGTGCTGTCGGGGCCTTCCGGCGACATCAAGCTGACGCTTGGCATACAGGAAGTGTCGAAGACGGCGAACGGCGCGACGGAGACGACGTCGATCGATGCCGCGCCGTACGTGTCGGGAAGTCGAACCTATGTGCCGATTCGCTTCTTCGCGGAGCAAATCGGCGTGGACGTCGATTGGCACGGCCCGACGACGACCGTCATCCTGCGCGACTAACGCTGCGCAGCAACAACGAAGGACCGCCCTCTCCACCGCGCGTGGGGGCGGTCCTTCGCCGTTTCTAGCATGATCTGCAAAATGAAAAGGGGCAGCCGCATGAGTTCGGCCAGCCCCTTCGATATGATTGCATTTCGGAACGCATTAATTGTTGACGAATACGACCAAGGCGATCAGCGCGATCACCACAACGCCGAGCGAAATGCCTACGATTTTGAGCGCCTTCGGATTGCCATCGTCCTTCTGCGGCTTCCGCAGCGGCTGATGCGTTTTGAATTTAGCCATATGCCGTCTCCCCTTCGAATCATGAGAACTCCATCACACTTAATTCCATTGTAATCGGTTTCCTGGGCCTTTTCAACGCGGAACCGCGCCTCGCGCTTTCTTTTTGTTGGAAAACCTTTTACACTAGGGGAGATAGAGAAACGCTGAAAGCGGGTTGTACTTCCATGATGTATTCAATGCTCAAATCCATATTATTCCGCATGGACCCCGAACGGGCGCATCACCTTACGATCGACGCGCTGTCCGCCGCCCAGCGGGTGCCGGGCGCGCTTGCCGCGCTGCGGGCGATGTACGGCGTGCCGGAGCACGCCGAGCTTGCAACGACGCTGTGGGGACTGCGGTTCCCGCATCCGATCGGGCTGTCGGCGGGGCTCGACAAGAACGGCGCGGCGGCGGAAGCGTTCGCGGCCGTCGGCTTCGGCTTCGTAGAGGTCGGCACCGTCACGCCGAAGGCGCAGCCGGGCAACGAACTGCCGCGACTGTTCCGGCTGAAGGAACACGAGGCGCTCATCAACCGGATGGGCTTCAACAACGCGGGCGCGGAAGCGATGGCGGACAGTTTGTCGCGATGTCGTCTGCCGGTGCCGCTGTTTATCAATATCGGCAAGAACAAAACGACGCCGAACGAAATCGCGGCGGAAGACTACGTCAGCAACTTGAACACGCTGTACGACTATGGACAAGCGTTCGTCGTCAACGTCAGCTCGCCGAATACGCCGGGGCTGCGCAACCTCCAGCAAGGGGACGAGATGCGCGCGCTGCTCGGCGAGGTAACCGCGGCTCGCGACGCGCTGGCGGCGAAGGCCGGCGGCGTTAACAAGCCGGTGCTCGTGAAAATCGCGCCCGACCTGACGGACGAGCAGCTCGCCGACACGGTCGCGGCGGTCGCGCTCTCCGGCGTGGACGGAATCGTCGCGACGAATACGACGCTGTCGCGGGACGGCATCCGCCACCCGCATGCCGGGGAAGCGGGCGGCCTTAGCGGGAAGCCGCTCAAACAGCGGTCGACCGAGGTCATTCGGGACGTATACCGGGCCACCGGCGGCGAACTGCCGATCATCGGCACGGGCGGCATTTTTACGGCGCACGACGCATATGAAAAGATACGGGCCGGCGCCTCCCTCGTACAGGTGTACACGGCGCTCATATACGAAGGGCCCGGTTTGGTGCGCCGATTGGCCGAGGGCGTGCGCAGCCGCGCGCTGGCGGACGGGTTCCGCAGCGTCGCCGAAGCGGTAGGCAAATCATAGAGAGGCGCGCCCAGCGCCGTCGCGGAGATGGAGGTGCAGCGGATGGACGGAAGAGACTGGGGGAAATTCCTCGTTCCATACGAGCAAGCGGTGGAAGAGCTGAAAGTGAAACTGAAGTCGATGCGCGTGGAAATGAAGAAACGGGAGGAATATTCGCCGATCGAATTTGTGACCGGCCGGGTGAAACGGGTGTCCAGCATTCTCGAAAAAGCGAAGCGGCTGAACGTCCCGATGGAGAAGCTCGAGGAAGGCATCGAAGACATCGCGGGCATCCGGATCATGTGCCAATTCGTCGCGGATATCGAGCAGATGGCGGATCTCATCCGCGCGCGCAAAGATATGAAGGTGCTGTACGAGAAAGACTACATACGCAACAATAAACCGAGCGGATACCGAAGCTACCACATCATCGTGGAGTACCCGGTGCAGACGGCGCTCGGCATGAAGGTGATCCTGGCGGAAATTCAGCTTCGGACGCTCGCGATGAATTTCTGGGCGACGATCGAGCATTCGCTGAGCTACAAGTTCCAAGGCAACTTGCCGGAGCATATCCGGGATCGGCTGTCGAAGGCGGCGGAAGCCGCATTCCGGCTCGACGAGGAGATGTCGCAAATCCGATCCGAAATCGTCGAAGCGCAAAAATTGTTCGAAAATCAGTCCGCGCTGATCAGCCAAGTGCTGAACGACATTCAACAGCTGTACTTCTATAACCGCGCGAAGGAAGCGCAGCAATTCCAAAACCGGTTCAGCGAGCTGTGGGGCGGGAAGGACGACCCGTGGAGCCTTCGGGAGCTGTCCGAACAAATCCAAGCGGCGCTGCTGCTCGCCCGGAAGGAACATATGTCGTGACGGAAAGCCGCTACGATCCGTTGTATGTCGCCTTCCTCGCCTATTTCAACCGGGAGCGGGATTATTTCGAATGCCACGAGGTGATGGAGCAGCTGTGGCTCGAGGAAGGGCGGGACCCGCTCTACCAAGGGCTGCTGCAGGTCGCGGTGGGGCTGTACCATCATCGGAACGGCAACATCGACGGAGGCGTTAAGCTGTTGTCCGCGGCGGCGGCGAAGCTGGCGGGGCGCGAGAGCGTCACGCTCGGCATCCGGCTGGACAAGCTGATGGCGGACGTCGAGCGGCATTTGGCGGGCCTCATGCGTCACGCGGAGAAGCCGTACCCGTTCCGAGACCTCGATATCGAGATCGTCGATCCTCTGCTCTCCGCCGCGGTCGACGCCTTCGTTCCGGATGAAGCGGAGCACGCATAACAGACAAGCCCCGATCCCCCGCGCAAGCGGGAAGATCGGGGCTTAAAGCGTTACGAAGCCGCGGCCGCGCCTCCGTACGTCGTATCGATATGATGCCGGATCTCGTCGACGGACTTGCCTTCGTCCGCCAGCTTGACCGCGTCGCGCAGCTCCATCAAGCAGATGCCGCAGTTCGCGCCGTGGTCGGTCCAATGGACCCCATCGTCGTCGACGCCGGCGATGAAGCAGCGGTACAGCGAATCGTGCGGATCGTTATATTCCATGCAGCCGCAGTAGCAGTTCAGCTCTTTCAAAATGTCCGCATGTTCATACACTTGCGAGTAAAACGTCTTCGTCGCGTCCGTGTAGTCCTTAAGGAACGAAGGAAGGACGTCCGGACCGGACGTCGTTTCGAAATTGTCCGGCAAACCGTGCGCCGCATGATCGGCGTGCTCATCGCTTTGGGTCGAGGCGCAGCCGCTAAGCGCAAGGAACAGGAGCAGCCCGAGCGCCGCGACCGAGAACAGTCTCGACCGGCCGAACGGCAGCAGGAGCCGCGTCATGATGCGTTCGCTCCTCCCTTATTCCGCTCGAAGAAGTCGATGAACGTCTGTTCCGTATTGATCGCGCTGCCTTCGACGAGACCGCCTTCGATGCGCTCCTTCTCGACGCCGTTCTCGTAGTATACCAGCGTAGGCGTGTAGACGATGCCGTAGGTGTCAAACCCGTCTCTGTAGACGTCGAGGTTGAACTGTGCGACGTCGACGCCCTGCGCATCGATGATCGGATTGAGCTTCGGCGTCGTCTCCATGCAATACGGGCATGTGGAAGAGAAATAATACACGAAGAACGATTCCTTATCCGCGATTTTCCGGTCGAGCTCGTCCGGCAAAATAATGTTCTGATAGTTCGGGTTGTCCAAAAGCTTGACCGTCTCCGGAGACAACTGGGATGTCGGGATGCCGTAGACGTTGTCGCTGCTGGCTTTGTTCGCTTGCTGATTGACGACGACGAGCGCGACGATCAGCGCGGCGAAAATAGAGAAATAAAAGATCAATTTGCGGGACACGGATTTTTTCGTGCCGCGGGCGCCGCGGGAGGCCGCCGCTTTTTTACTCATGAAATTCCCCACCTCGTTTGGTAGTTTAAATTTGAATTTATTATACTATAATCCGGGACGGACCACTAATGACGGTTCGTTGAACGGGCGAAGGAGCGGATGCCGAGCCATGGGCGCGAAGCAACGATTGGATAAACTGCTTGGCCACCTCGGGTACGGAACGAGGAGCGAAATCAAGAAATTCGTCAAGGACGGAAGAGTCTTCGTCAACGGTCAGCGCGCGAAGGACAGCGGCATGCAGATCGACCCGGAGCGGGATACGGTCGCGTTCGACGAGAAGACGGTGCAGTACCGCGAATTCGTGTATATTATGCTGCATAAACCGGCAGGCGTCGTCTCCGCGACGGAGGACACGCGGGACCGCACCGTCGTCGATCTGCTGTCCGCGGAACACGCGGCGTTCAAGCCCTTCCCCGTCGGACGGCTGGACAAGGATACGGAAGGGCTGCTGCTGCTGACGAACGACGGCCAGCTCGCGCACAAGCTGCTGTCCCCCAAGAAGCATGTGCCGAAGACGTATTACGCCGACATCGCGGGGCTCGTGACGGAGGCGGACGGCGAAGCGTTCGCGCGCGGCGTCGAGCTGGACGACGGCTACGTGACGCTGCCCGCGAAGCTGCGCATCTTGGAGGCGGAGCCGAACGGGGAGGGGGGAGCGCGTTCGCGCATCGAGCTGACGATCGTCGAAGGCAAGTTTCATCAAGTGAAGCGGATGTTCGAGGCGGTCGGCAAGAAGGTGACGTACTTGAAGCGGCTCTCGATGGGAAGCCTCGTCCTCGACGAATCGCTGCCGAAGGGCGCTTCGCGCGAACTGACGGAAGCCGAGCTGGAATCGCTCCGAATGGCCCCGGGGGAAACCGGACAACCTAAAAAATGAATGTTTAGGGTGCCCTAAACCAATCAAACCCCCGGAGGGATGCGCCATGACCACGATCGTGCTTCGCCCCGACCTGAAGACGTCGGGAGGAGAAATTCACGACATCTTACTGAACGGACGGTACGCCGGCAATATGACCCTCGTTTATCGAGAGCGTGATCGCATCGGCGGGGCCGTACAGCTGGACCGATCGTCCCTATCGGATTCCGATAAACAAGAGGTCGTGGAGTTCGTGCAAAACTACATCCAAGACCTCATCTTGGCGGTGCGCGCGGTCGACTGCGACGTCGTCGTCACGAACAGCGCGTACGACCACATCATTTCCACGCGCAGCGACGAAGCCGGCCGCGAGAAGGAAATGGAGGAGCCGGCGGAGGTGTCCGCAGGCCGGCGCGGCGACTTCGACCCGGAGGAATACGAGCCGATGGGCGACGAGGACGCCGACAATTTGGACCGCATCGAGATGCGGACGCCGGACGGCCGCAAAGCGGCGTATTACGAGCTGGTCGTCGTCGGCGAATCGCGCAATAAAATCGAGTACCATGTGTACGACCAAGAGATGGAGTTCCTTGCCGAGGCGGAATTCCGGACGCGCGGCACCGACTGCTATGGAGAAATCCACTTCATGTTCGTGCCCGGCGAGGACGAAATCGAAGCGGTGACCGACCTCATCGTATCCGATTTCGACGAGGACGAGGTCGACACGTTCGATATTCGCATCCTTCACGAAGGCGACGAGCTCGAGCGCATCGAGCTGGCGCACGAAGACGTCTCCTGGACGAACGGCTGGGACGACGACGAAATCGAAGCAGAGAGCGATTTTACCGTTACGCTCGCGCGAGACGACGGGGATATGCTCACGTACGAAATCTACAACCAAAAGCGCGGCGGACTGCCGATCGGAACGGCGACCGTCGACATCGCGAACAGACAGCTGTCGGGCTTCATCGATTTCCGCGATCCGTGCACGGAGGAGGAGCGGGAAGCGGTGGCGGCGATGCTGATGCGCGAGCTGGACAAGGAGAAGGAGTATCAATCGCTGAACTTGTCCGTCATGCTGGGCAATGAGAAAATCGACGAGATTATGTTCGAGAACGAGCCGGTGCATTAGACGCCCGACGTCGAGGCGCGAAGCCGGATTCGCCGCGACAGACGAGCCGAGGGGATCCCCGAGGTTCGTCTTTTTTTTCGCCGGGCTTTAGGGTATAGTCCTTATAGGAAACGAATAGTGATTACGATAGGGGAGAACCATTCCGATGAAAAAGCATTACGTCGTATTTTTGCCGATGCTCGACGCGGAGAAAAGCGCGGAACACCGTCAGGCGCATTTGGACTATTTGGAGGCGAAATGGAACGAAGGCGTCCTGTCGGCGTACGGTCGTTTCGTGGACGGCTGGGGCGGCATGCTCGTGTACGCCGCGGAGTCCGAGGAGCAGGTGAAGGAATGGGCTGAAAACGACCCGTACGTTATTCACAAAGCGAGAACGTACGAAATTCACGAGTGGGGCCTCGCGAAGGCGAATTTGCAGGTATAAGTCATACAGCGGCGGGGGGATTCCGGGTTGGACGAACGGGCTGAAGGATGGGTGTACGTGTGCTCGGATTCCGTCGGCGAAACGGCGGAGGCGGTCGTGCGGGCGACGTTCCGGCAGTTCCAACGGGAGCAGGTGCGCATCAAGCGGATCGGCAACATTCGCACCGACGAAGAGATCGTCGCCGCGCTTACGGAAGCCGCGGAGCGCAAAGGATTCGTCGCGTATACGCTCGTCGAGCCCGAGCTGCGCGAAACGATGAAAGCGGAATCACTGCGCCTCGGCGTCCGCTCGGTCGACATTATGGGACCGATGATCCAAGCGTACGAGGATACGTTCAACGATGCGCCGAAGCGGGTGCCGGGCCTCTTGCATGTGCTGGACGACGAATATTTCAAACGGGTGGAAGCGATCGAATTCACCGTCCGCTGCGACGACGGGAAGGAACCGCAGTCGATGCCGGCGGCGGACATCGTCATCCTCGGCGTCTCCCGCACGTCCAAGACGCCGCTGAGCATTTATCTCGCGCACAAAGGGTACAAAGTGGCGAATTTGCCGCTCGTGCCCGAGGCGAGGCTGCCGGAGGAGCTGAAGCGCGTACGGTCCGAGCGCTTGATCGGGCTGACGATGAATGCGCAGGAAATCGCGAAAATTCGGGCGGAGCGGCTAAAGGTCGTGGGCCTTCCGTTCGGCGCGCAGTACGCCGATCCGGCCCGAGTCGAACTCGAACTGCGCTATGCCGAAGACGTCATGAATCGTTACGACTGCCGCGTTATCGACGTGTCGAATCGGGCGATCGAAGAAACGGCCGGACTTATTATGGATCATATCGGTTAATGATATCGCGGCGGCGGCCGCCCGAGCAAAGCAGCGGGCAGCGGCCGCTTTGCTTTTTTATGGAACCTCTTCCCCTCGTCCGCGCCGTCCTGCTATGATAAAGAGCAAACTACTTTGTAAGCGCAAACATCCACGGACGCCGGAAAGCGGGGTTGTGTTATGAGCCGAAAAGTGCCGATCGTCATACAGCTCATCGTCGGGTTTTCGGCGATTTTGTTAATCGTGCTGACGGTCACCGGCTATTATTCCTACCGGAACTCGGCAGAGGTCGTGCTCGAGAAGACGGCGCTGTATTTGAACGAGTCCGTCAATCAGCTAAGCGGGAAGATCGACGTCAACCTGCAGGAATACGATAAGGCGACGCAGCTGATCGCCTTCAGCCCGACGCTGCAGTCGTATTTGCTGCGGACGAACCGCGGCTTGCCGGGCGACATCAGCGAGCTCGAGCTGACGCAGTTCATGAGCCAGCAGATTCGCTATATCGCCGTCGATTCCGTGCTGCATGTCACGAATCTGCGCGGCGATTATTTCACGTCCAACACGCTCATCTCCATGATGTACCCGACGGAGGAGGCGATGTCGGGAGCGTATCCGTGGTTCGGCCGGGTCGCCGAAAACAAGGGCCGCATGGTGTGGACGGCGTCTTCGGCTTGGCGGTACGGCGAGTTTCCGGCGTTCATCGGCGCGCGCCAGGTCAACGATTGGGAGCGTCTCACGAAAATCGGCAACTTGTTCATCGTGCTGCCCGCCGAAGCGCTCGAACGGCTCGTCGGCGAAATGAACCTCGGCACGTCGGGGAAAATCGTCATCGTGGACGCGTTCGGCACGATCGTGTACTCCTCCGACAAGGCGGAGATCGGCGCGCCGATGGACGCGGCGCTGCTCGCTCAGCTGCGGGACCATCCGAAAAGCATGTTCGAGTGGACGCGGGACGACGAGAGCGTCTATATTTCGCATGCGTATTCGGAGTATAGCGGCTGGCGGGTGGCGGCGTTCATCTCCGCCGACGAAGCGGTCGCCGATTTGCGCAGCATCCAGCGCAGCATCACGGTCATCGGCGCGGCCGGCTTGCTCGCCGCGACGCTGTTCACCTCGATCTTCGCCTGGACGCTGGCGCGCCCGATCGCGCTGCTCGCGAAACGGCTGACGCGGCTCGAGAAAGGGTTCATCAAGCCGTTCGGCAGGGCGACGGGCAACCGGGAAACGGCGATGCTGTACGACAGCTACAACCAGATGCTCGCCAGGCTCGACGAGACGGTGCAGGCGCTGTCCGAGAAGCAGATCGGCGAGAAGCAGGCGCAAATCGTCGCGCTGAAGGCGCAGTTTCGGCCGCATTTCTTATACAATTCCTTAAATACGGTGTATTGGAAGTTGATGAGCGAAGGGCAGGAGGCGTCCGCCGACATGGTGCTGCAGCTGAGCGAGCTGCTGCGCTACACGATTCAGCCCGGCTCCGACCTCGTGACGGTGGAGGAGGACGTCGCGCATCTGCAGCGCTTCATCGCCATTACGAAGGCGAGGTACGGCGAGAAGCTGCACACCGACATCGAGGTGGACCCGGCGATCCGCGGCGAGAGAGTTATGAAAATGCTGCTGCAGCCGCTTGTCGAAAACGCGCTGACGCACGGGCTGGAGCAGGTGAAGGGCCGCCCGTGGCTCATCCGCATCCGCGCGAGCGGCGGCGAGGAGCAGCTGCGGTTCACGGTGGAGGACAACGGCGTCGGTATGACGCTCGAGGAGATGGAGCAGGCGATGGCGCAGGGCGCGAAGACGGAGCCCGGCGACTTGATGCACACCGGCATCGGGCTGTCCAATTTGCATCGGCGCATCGGGCTGACGTACGGCCGCGATTACGGGCTCCGGCTCAGCATCGGCGAGCTGGGCGGCCTCAGGGTGGACATCGAAGTGCCGAGGCTCGGCCGAACGAAAGGCGAAGGAGGCGTTCCCCATGCGGACGAATCGGCGTAACCGGCATTACGGCGCTCGCAGGCTGCCGCGGCTCTTGTACGCGCTGCTGACGTGCGCGCTGCTGACCGGCTGCGGCTCGCTGCAGCCGCGGATCAACGTCTCCGAGCTGCCGGCCAACCGGCAGGCGGAAGACGGCGAAGTCGAGCTGACGATGTGGCTGTACGGCTCCTCGGGGCTCGAGACGCTCGTCGAGCGGTATGAGCTGCTGCATCCGCACGTGAAGGTCAATTTGATTCATTCGACGTACGAAGACGTCCACAACAACCTGCAGACCGCCTTCGCGAGCGGCTACGGCGCGCCGGACGTCTGCCTGATCGAAATCAGCTTCATGGAGCGGTTCAAGCAGTTTCCGGACTATTTCCAAAATCTTGCCGACTTCGGCGCAAGCGATCTCGGTACGCAGTATTTGCCGTGGAAATGGAAGCAGGCGACGAACGCGGACGGCTCGTTCGTGTACGGGCTGCCGACCGACATCGGGCCGGTGGCGGTCATTTACCGCCCGGAGCTGTTCGCGGCGGCGGGCCTGCCGACGGAGCGGAACGCGCTCGCGAAGAGAATCGCGACGTGGGACGATTTCCTCGCCGTCGGCCAGCGCATTCGCTCGGAAACCGGCAAGCCGATGATCGATCAAATCAAGACGCTGTATCGGATGGTGCTGTTTCAAGCGGACGTGCAATATTTCGACCCGCATACCGGGGAGCTCGTCATTGAGAGCAACCCCGCCGTCCGCGAAGCGTGGAATACGGCGGTGCGCGCTTCCGAGCTCGGGCTGTCCGCATACGAGACGTCCTGGTCGCCGGAGTGGGCGCGGGGCATCTCGGACGGGGCGTTCGCGACGATTTTGTCCCCTTCGTGGATGCTCAACGACATCAAGCTGAACGCGCCGGGCGCCCAAGGCGCTTGGGACGTCACCTATTTGCCCGGAGGCAGCGGCAACTGGGGCGGATCGTTCCTAACGATTCCCGACATGAGCTCGAAGAAAACGGAAGCCTACGAGCTGATCCGGTGGTTGACCGATCCGAAGCAGCAGCTCGCGCTGTACTCGTCGCTGAACAATTTCCCGTCGACGCCGCTCATTTACGAAGACCCGGCGATCCGGGACAAGATGGATCCGTTCTTCCGCCACGCGCCCGTCGGACGCATCTTCTCCGACGCCGCGAAGAACGTTCGGCCGACGTACGAAGGCGCCAAGCAGCACGTCGTCACGCAAATCATGGAGGCGGCGCTCGACAAGGTCGAGGAGCGGGAGGCGACGCCGGAGGAGGCGTGGGACGAAGCGATGACGCTGATTCATAAGCAGCTGCAGCTGGAACCGTGGGAGAAAGGGGAGATTCCCGAATGAACATTTTGCTCGTCGACGACGAACCGTTCGTGCGCGCCTCGATGGCGCGGATCATCGCGAACGTCGAACCGAACCATGCCGTGCGCGAAGCGGAGGACGGCGAGGAGGCGCTCCAGGCGCTCGAAGCGGAGCGGTCCGACCTCGTCATCACCGACATCCGCATGCCGGCGGTGAACGGTCTGGAGCTGGCGAAGCGCATCCGGGAGCGATGGCCGGACATCGACGTCGTCATGCTGACCGGCCACGCCGATTTCGAATACGCGCAGGAAGCGATTCGGTACCATGTGACCGAATATTTGCTGAAGCCGGTCTCGCTCGACCATATGCGCCGGGTCATCGCCCAAGCGGAGGAGCGGCTGCGGGAGCGCAAGGCGGCGGAGGCCGTCGGCAAGCTGCGGACGAAGAGTCTGCTCGAGAAGCGCGTGCACGACTTGTGCTATGAGCTGCCGCTGCCGTATTACGACGAGTCGCTGTTCCCGCCGTTCGAACGGTTCGCTTTGTACGCGTTCTCCGTGACGGCGGACGGCGGCCGGGAGCGGACGGCGCGCTTCGCCGCGAAGAACGTCGCGGAGGAAGCGATGGCGGCGTACGGTACCCCGGTCGTCGTGCCGACGGACCGGGCGGTCGTCGCCGCGCTGTTCCTTGCGCGCGGAGCGGAACCGCCGCCGTCCGCGGATACGCTCCGCGCGCTGGCGGAGGGCGTCGCCGAGACGGCGAAGCGAGTCGCGAGGCTCGACGTCGCCGGGGCGTTCGGCGGCGCGTCCGCGCAGCTCCGCGACATGCAGGAGCTGTACCGCAGCGCGCTCGCGCAGCTTGGCGCCCCCCAGGAGGCCGAGCCGGCCGCGTCCGCACCGGAGGTGCACCGCATCGTCCGCGCCGCTCTCGACCTCGTCCAGGAGCGGTACGCGGAAGATTTGACGCTGACCTCGCTCGCCGAGACGCTGTACGTCAGCCCGAACTACCTCAGCGGCTTGTTTAAATCCGAAACGGGCGAGACGTTTACGCATCATTTGACGAAAGCGCGGATGGCGCAGGCGAAGAAGCTGCTGCGGGAGACGAACCTGAAAATTTACACGATCTGCGAGCAGGTCGGCTATACGGATCAGGCGCATTTCAGCCGCATGTTCAAGACGCTGGAGGGGATGTCTCCGTACGAATACCGCTCGAAAACAACGATCTGAAAATCCGACAAAAAATCGGAGATGGGCCTCATGGGTTTATCGCCGGGAATCCTTTATCCTTAATTCACGGAGCCGAAACCGCTTACAAAAAACAAGTGAGCGGACGGGAACCGGACAATTAGGACATAGGGGGATTACCGATGATGAAACGTGGGGCTCTTCTTCTTTTCTCGGTCATGCTGGCATTCGTGACGGCGGCTTGCTCGTCCGGCGGAGGCGGCGGCAGCGGCGGTTCGGACGGCAAAACGGCGGACAGCGGCTCGGCGGGCGGCTCGTCCGGCGAAGCGGTCGAGCTGAACGTATGGCTGTTCACCGGCACGGGCATGGAGCCGTTCATGGAGGCATACGCGAAGGAGCATAACATTAAGCTGAACATTCAGCAGCAGGAATACGCCGACCATCACAACGGCCTCGTGACGGCGCTGGCGGCGGGCAGCGGCGCGCCGGACATCGCGCTCGTGGAGATCGGCTACATCGACCAGTTCAAGGCGGACGAAAGCAAGTTCTACAACTTGGCGGACTTCGGCGCGAACGACATCATGGGCGACTACCTGGAATGGAAAAAGGTGCAGGCGTCCAGCCAAGACGGCAGCTTCATCTTCGGCATTCCGACGGATATCGGGCCGATGGCCGCGATGTACCGCACCGACTTGTTCGAGCAGGCGGGCCTGCCGACGAACCGCGACGAAGTGTCGAAGCTGTTCTCCTCATGGGAAGCGTTCGTCGACGTCGGCCGGACGATCAAGGAGAAGACGGGCAAGCCGATGGTCGACGCCGCGAACTCCGTGTTCGACGTCGTTATCGGGCAGGCGACGGAGCATTACTTCGATGAGAAAGGCGAGCTGATCGTCGAGACGAACCCGGCCGTCCGCCGCGCGTACGATTTGGCGACGGGCATGGCGCAGGAAGGTTTGACGGCGAAAATTACGCAGTGGTCCCCGGAGTGGGGCGCAGGGATGAACAACGGCGACTTCGCGGTCCAAATGGCGCCGGCGTGGATGATCGGCTTCATGAAGGCGAACGCGCCGGATTCCGCGGGCAAGTGGGACATCGCGGCGATGCCGGAAGGCAGCGGCAACTGGGGCGGCTCGTTCCTGACGATCCCGAAGGAAAGCAAGAACGCGCAAGTCGCTTACGACATGATCAAAACGATTTTGTCGCCGGCAGGCCAGCTGGAGCTGTTCAAGAGCAACGGCAACTTCCCATCCACGCCTAGCGTGTTCGACGATCCGGCGATCCAAGAATTCAAAGACGACTTCTTCAGCGGCGCGCCGGTCGGCAGCATCTACGCCGAAGCGGCGAAGAAGGTGACGCCGGTCTACTACGGTCCGAAATATATCATCGTCGACACGCCGCTCACGAACGCGATCACGGAAGTGGAGCGCAACGGCACCGATCGCGAGGCGGCCTGGAAGACGGCAATGGATCAAATCAAGCGCGACCTGCGGCAATAATCGCTCGCGCGGCTTGCGGTCAGGGGCCGGCCGGAACCGGCCGGTCCCGACCCGCAAGGCCGACAACCCTGAACAAAGGAGGCCACTACGATGGTATTGCACACCGACCCGCCTCAGGCCGCACGCCAACCGTCCGTCCGTAAGCCGTGGCAGACGCAGCGGTTCCGCGATTGCTTTTCCGGCTATTTGTACATCGCACCGTTCTTCCTCGTTTTCGGCGTCTTTACGGTGTTTCCGGTGCTGTGGTCGGGGTATATCTCGTTTTTCTCTTGGAACGTTCTCGGCGAGAAGGAGTTCATCGGCTTCCAAAACTACGTGTGGATCCTGACGGACGACCCGCGGTTTTGGAAATCGGTCGGCAACACGTTCTCGATCTGGATCATGTCGACCGTGCCGCAGCTGTTTTTCGCGCTCGTCATCGCCAATTTGCTCAATTCGAACGCGCTGCGGTTCAAGCAGTTTTTCCGCGTCGGCCTGTTCGTCCCGAACGTCACATCGCTGGTCGCCGTCGCGATCGTGTTCACGAGCATTTTCGGCTACAATTACGGGCTGCTGAATTACGTGCTGAACGCTTGGTTCGGCCTTGAGAAAACGGATTGGGGCGCATCGTATTTCGGCGCGCAGGTGGCGCTGTCCATCATGGTCATGTGGCGTTGGACGGGGTATAACGCGATCATTTATTTGGCGGCGCTGCAGTCGATTCCGAACGATTTGTACGAAGCGGCGACGATCGACGGCGCCTCGAAGCGGCAGCAGTTTTTCCACATTACGATCCCGATGATTCGGCCGATGATCTTGTTCACGGTCGTCATGTCGACGATCGGCGGCATGCAGCTGTTCGTCGAACCGCTCCTGTACCAAGGCGCGCAAGGCGGTTCGCAAGGACAAGTGCTCACGATGGTGCTGTATTTGTACGACACGGCGTTCACGAAAAACTCGTTCGGCTATGCGTCGGCGATCGCTTGGGTGATGTTCCTCATTATCATCGTGTTCTCGTTCTTCAATATGTATTTGACGCGCAAGATCCAATCGGCGAACTAGGAGGGAAAGCGAATGAAGGCTGTCGGACGGCTTGCGTTGTATGTCGCGGTATCGATCTTCCTCGTGCTTTCCCTCTTCCCGTTTTATTGGATGTTCGTGATCGGGTCGCGGACGACGGCGGATACGAATCGGTTTCCGCCGGCGCTGCTCCCGGGGGGATTGTACGTCGAAAACATTACGAAGGTGTTTCAAGAAATTCCGTTTTTCCTCGCGCTGTGGAATACGGTCATGGTCGCTTCGATCGTGACGGCGTCGACGCTGTTTTTCGGCTCTCTCGCCGCCTTCGCGTTCTCGAAGCTGAAATTCCCGGGCCGCGGACCGCTGTTCGTGTTTATCGTGGCGACGCTTATGATTCCGGGCCAGCTCGGCCTCGTTCCGACATATATCATTATGTCGAACTTCGGCTGGATCAACGATTTGAAGGCGGTCATCGTTCCGGGGCTCGTCGGGGCGTTCGGCATTTTCTGGCTGAAGCAGTACATCGATTCGTCGGTGCATAACGAATTGGTCGAATCGGCGCGCATCGACGGCTGCACCAATTTCCAAACGTATCTGAACGTCGTCCTGCCGACGATTCGGCCGGCGCTCGCGTCGCTCGGCATCCTGACGTTCATGGGCGTCTGGAACGACTTCCTGTGGCCGTCCGTCGTGCTGAAGGATGCGGAGATTCAGACGATTCAAATCGCGCTGCGCAACCTGAACAAGGTGTACTACCGCGACAACGCGATGATCATGGCGGGGACGTTCCTCGCCACGCTGCCGCTGCTCGCCGCGGCGCTCGCGTTCAGCAAGCAGTTCATCGCCGGTCTCACGCAGGGCGCGGTCAAAGGCTAATCGATTTCGCCGATATGCACCGGTTTGCCGTTCGCGGGGGTTCCCGCGGCGGCATTTTCTTGTTAGGATGGAAAGCAAAGGAGCGTGGATCAGCAATGAATTACAGAACTTTAGGCAATACGCAATTGCAAGTGAGCGAGATGAGCTTCGGAACGTGGGCGATCGGGGGCTCGTGGGGCAGCGTCAGCGACGAGGAGTCGCTGCGCGCGCTCGATCGCGCGATGGACGCGGGCGTCAACTTCTTCGATACCGCGGACGTGTACGGCAACGGCCATAGCGAGCGGCTGCTGGCGAAGGCGACGAAGGGGAAGGAAGACCGCGTCTACATCGCGACGAAGTTTTGCCGGGCGGGGGACATCCGGGATCCGCAGACGTACTCGGAAGCGTCCGTGCGCGCGTACGCCGAGGCGAGCCTGAAGCGGCTCGAGCGGGACTGCATCGACCTGTACCAGGTGCACTGCCCGCCGATCGACATCCTCCGCGACGGCGCCGTGTTCGAGGTACTGGACAAGCTGCAGGCGGAAGGCAAGATTCGCCACTACGGCGTCAGCGTCGAGAGCGTCGAAGAGGGGCTGCTCTGTTTGCAGTACCCTGGCGTGAAAGCGCTGCAGGTCATTTATAATTTGTTCCGCCAAAAGCCGGAAGAGGAGCTGTTCCCTAAGGCGAAGGCGAACGGCGTCGGCATTCTGGTTCGGCTGCCGCTGGCGAGCGGCCTGCTCACGGGCAAATTCACGGAGACGTCGACGTTCGCGCCGGACGACCACCGGAATTTCAACCGGAACGGAGACAGCTTCAACGTCGGCGAAACGTTCGCCGGCCTGCCGTTCGAAACCGGCGTTCGCCTCGCCCGCGAGCTCGCGTGGATCGGCGAAGGACGCGGATCGATGGCGAGCGCGGCGCTGCGGTGGATTTTGGAGAACGACGACATTACGTGCGTTATTCCGGGCTTTAAAGATACGCGCCAAGTCGAGCAAAACCTCGCCGCGCTCGAAGTCGGCGGTTTCTCGGCGGAGGAGCGCCGCCGGCTGCGCGAGTTTTACGAGAACGAGGTGCGTGCGCACATTCGCGGACCGTACTAAGAGGAGGGCGCGCTTTGAAGAAAAGGGTAGTCGTTACCGGCGGCAGCGGCTTGCTGGGCGTCTGGGTCGTCAAAGAGTTTCTTGAACACGGCTACGAGGTCGTCAACGCGGACGTGCGCCGCTCCCCGGAGCCGGGGGTGCGAACCGTCGTCGTCGATTTGGAAAACCTCGGGGAAGTATACGGCGTCCTGCAAGGGGCGGACGCGGTCGTGCATCTGGCCGCGATTCCGCAAGCCTATACGCATTCCAACGAGCGGACGTTCCGGAACAACGTGATGACGACCTACAACGTGCTCGAAGCGGCGGCGGGTCTCGGCATTCGCAAGGCGGTGCTGGCTTCTTCGGAATCGTCCTACGGCCTCGTGTTTCCGCTGAAGCGCCGCGAGCCGCTGTACGTGCCGATCGACGAGGCGCATCCGCAGGAGCCGGAAGACAGCTATGGTCTGTCCAAAATTGTGAACGAGCAAACGGCGGACATGTTCCATCGCCGCTGCGGGATGCAGGTCGTGTCGATGCGGTTCGGCAACGTCATTACGCCGGAGCGGTACGCGGACTTCCCGTCGTTCATTCATAAGCCCGAGGAACGGGACGTCATCCTGTGGAGCTATATCGACGCGAGAGACGCCGCGTCCGCCTGCCGCCTCGCGGTCGAAGCGGAAGGGCTCGGCTCGGTGGCGCTCAACGTCGCGAACGACGAAACGAGCATGGACGTGAAGACGCGCGATCTGTTGGCCGCGCGGTACCCGAACGTCACCGACATTCGCGCGCCGCTCGAAGGCTACGAGACGCTGCTCGATAATACGAAGGCGAAGCGGCTGCTCGGCTGGAAGCCGCGCCATTGCTGGCGGGATTACGTAGAATAAGTAAAAACCGAGAGTCCCTTGGCGGGCTCTCGGTTTTTTATGGGCAGTTGCAATTAAATTTTCATAACGCCGCCCGTCGATGCGGAGGTGACGAGCTTCGAGTAGCGCGCCAGGTAGCCCGTGCGAACTTTCGGCTCGAACTCTTTCCACTCGGCCTTACGGCGAGCTTCCAGCTCTTCGTCGCTGATTTTCAGCTCGATGCGGCGGTTGTTCAGGTCGAGCTCGATGATGTCGCCGTCGTGCACGAACGCGATCGGGCCGCCTTCGGCCGCTTCCGGCGAAATGTGGCCGATCGAGATGCCGCGCGACGCGCCGGAGAAGCGGCCGTCGGTGATGAGGCCGACCTTCGCGCCGAGACCCATGCCGACGATTTGCGACGTCGGAGCGAGCATTTCCGGCATGCCGGGGCCGCCCTTCGGACCTTCGTAGCGGATGACGACGACGTGGCCTTCCTTCACTTTGCCGTTCGCGATGCCCGCGAGCGCTTCTTCCTGCGAGTCGAAGCAGATCGCCGGGCCGCTGTGGTAGCCGCCGACCGACTTGTCCACCGCGCCGACCTTAACGATCGCGCCGTCCGGAGCGAGGTTGCCGAACAGAACGGCCAGGCCGCCTTGCTCGCTGTGCGGGTTATCCAGCGGGCGAATCACTTCTTTGTTGCGGATTTCGCAGCCTTCGACGTTTTCGCGGATCGTCTTGCCCGTAACGGTAATCCGATCGCCGTGGATGGCGCCTTCCTTCTTAAGGAGCTCGTTCAGCACGGCGCTGACGCCGCCGGCTTCGTGCACGTCCTCGATGTGCCAGTCGGACGCCGGCGCGATTTTCGCGAGATGCGGCACGCGGGCCGCGACTTCGTTGATACGGCCGATCGGGTATTCGATGCCGGCTTCATGCGCGAGCGCGAGCGTGTGCAGCACCGTGTTCGTGGAGCCGCCCATCGCCATGTCGAGCGCGAACGCGTTGTCGATCGCTTCGATGGTGACGATGTCGCGAGGCTTCAGGTCCATCTTGATGAGTTCCATCAGCTGCTTCGCGGAGCGCTTGACGAATTCGCGGCGTTCCGGCGAAACGGCAAGAATCGTGCCGTTGCCCGGCAGCGCGAGGCCGAGCGCTTCGGCGAGGCAGTTCATCGAGTTCGCCGTGAACATGCCGGAGCAGGAGCCGCAAGTCGGGCAGCCGTACTGCTCGAGTTCGGTGAGGCTCTTCTCGTCGATTTTGCCCGCTTGGTAGGCGCCTACGCCTTCGAATACGGACGAGAGCGAGATGGAGCGGCCGTCCGCCGTTTTGCCGGCTTTCATCGGGCCGCCGGTGACGAACACGGTCGGGATGTTGACGCGAAGCGCGCCCATCATCATCCCCGGCGTAATTTTGTCGCAGTTCGGGATGCACACCATGCCGTCGAACCAATGCGCGCTGACGACCGTTTCGAGCGAATCCGCGATAATTTCGCGGGACGGCAGCGAGTAGCGCATGCCGATGTGGCCCATCGCGATGCCGTCGTCGACGCCGATCGTGTTGAATTCGAACGGCACGCCGCCCGCTTCGCGAATCGCTTCTTTCACCAGCTTGCCGAATTCCTGCAGGTGCACGTGACCCGGCACGATGTCGATATATGAATTGCAGACCGCGATAAACGGTTTATCGAAATCCTCTTCCTTCACGCCTGCCGCGCGCAGCAAGCTTCTATGCGGCGCCCGATCGAAACCGCGCTTGATCATGTCCGAGCGCATTTTGGATTTTGCCATACGAGAACCTCTCCTCCGTCCCATCAATCGTTAAATTGGATATTACATTCGAGTGTAACATATTTGGGCGAATTTCGACACGTGGACGAGCGAAAAAGATATGGCAAATCGGGGGCGTTGGGAGAAACGGGGCGAAAGGCGTGCGGCGGCGGTTTTTAAGGGACAAATGTTCTTTATTTGGCGGTTGGGCGGCGCGGCGGGGGTTTGCAAAGGACAAATGTTCCTTATTTGGCGGTTGTGCAGCGCGGTGGCGGACTGCAAAGGACAAATGTTCCTTAATCGGCGGTTGGGCGGCGCGGCGGCGGTCTACAAGGGACAAATGTTCCTTATTCGGCGGTAGGGCGGCATAGCGGCGGTCTGTAAGGGACAAATGTTCCTTATTCGGCGGTTGGGCGGCGCGGCGGCATTCTGTAAGGGTCAAATGTTCCTTATTCGGCGGTTGGGCGGCGCGGCGGCGGTTTGTAAGGGACAAATGTTCCTTATTCGGCGTTTGGACGGCGCGGCGGCGGTCTGTAAGCGGTTTGGCCGCGGGAGGCGAAATAGTCGGAGAAACTCCGACTAAATGGGCCGCGAAGCCCGCCGGAGGCGAAATAGTCGGAGAACCTCCGACTACACGCACCGCGAA